>JAAYCZ010000133.1 GCA_012729495.1 Syntrophomonadaceae bacterium
ATGCTTAATATTTAGAACATTTCCTAATATTTAAGCTATTCAAATTATTCTGCATTGTGGAACCGGTAACGGGTCATTGATGACCAAATACATCGTAAGGGGGAGTGGATATTTTAAAACACACTGCTGGAAATGTTTTTTGCAGCGAAAGCGTTGTATAGGTAAAAAACTATATTGCAAATAGTTTTTTAAGCCAGGACGGAAATTATTTTGGGATTAAATAAGGAGGGTATTGGATTGAGTGCAGGTAATTTCATTTATGACACCAGAGATCAGATGTTTATTCTGAAAGAATGGCTGGATATGGACAAACTTTTTGGTATGGAAGCTTATCGCGATTATTATACGAAAGATGATATTGATTCCTTTATTGATGTTTGCTACAAAATTTGCCGCGATGTCTTGGCTCCTGCCAATACTGAATGTGATGAAATCGGTTTGGAATTTGTTGACGGGGTTGTGGTTACTCCACCAGCTGTGAAAAAGGCCTATGCCACAATTATGGATGCCGGCCTGGGACCGCAGAGTGCCGATCGTGAAGTGGAAGGGCGTTTACCTCTGGTTGTAAGTGCAGCAACCGGTGAAATGCTGATCAATGCTTCTCCGGCGGTTGCAACATATTATGGACTGACTGCAGGTGCAGGAGGCGTTATTCAAACATATTCAAGCCCTGAATTGAAAGAAAGGTTCCTGCCCAAAATGTTCTCCGGCGAATGGGGCGGAACGATGTGTATAACCGAAGCCGGTGCCGGCTCTGATGTTGGCAATGCTGCCACTAAAGCTTTTTCCACTGATACTCCCGGTCTTTATAAGATTAAAGGCAGCAAAATGTTTATCACTGCCGGTGATCATGATATTGCCGACAATTTTGTCCATTTGGTTCTGGCCAGAGTAGATGGTGCCCGCAAAGGAACTGGCGGCCTGTCTCTGTTTATCGTTCCTAAAATCTGGGTCAATGAAGATGGCTCACTCGGTGACAGTAATGATGTTTTAACTGTTGCAATCGAGCATAAAATGGGACTTAAAGGCTCACCCACCTGCCAGCTTGCTTTCGGCGAAAACGATAAGTGCTTTGGCTGGCTGATCGGCAATCCTCCCGGCGAAGACGGCAAAGCTGAAGGAATGGCTCAGATGTTCCAGATGATGAACGAAGAAAGACTGGGAACCGGTATGTTGGCCCTGGGTACCGCCAACGCCGCTTATCAGCAGGCCATTGCATATACCAAGGAAAGAGTTCAGTCGGCTAAATTGCTGGATATGAAAGGACCTGCAGTCAGGATTATTGAGCACGAAGATATCAGACGCATGCTGATGAAACAGAAGGCTTGCATTGAAGCCATCCGCGCCATGATCATGAAAACCTTTTACTATATTGATATGTCCCATGACAGTGATGATCCGGAAGAAAAAGAATTCAGCAATCTGATGTTCCATATTGGCAACCCACTCTGTAAAGCTTATGCTTCAGATATGGCCTGGGATCTGATCTGCGATGCCATCCAGTGCTATGGCGGGTATGGCTTTATTGAAGAATATCCGGTAGCCCAGTATGCCCGTGACGTTAAAATATTCTCCATCTGGGAAGGAACCAACTATATCCAGGCGCTTGATCTTTGCGCCCGCAAGTTCACCATGAAAAAAGGCAAAGTACTGATGAGCTTCTTTGGTGAAGCAGGCAAATTCATTGCTGCCAACAAAGAAGCCGCCGGATTTGAAGATGTAATGAAAGTCTTCGAAGAAGCCTTCGCAGCATATGGGGGCATTATGGGTTCCTTTAATGGCTATATGACCTCGGGCAAAATCCAGATGCTGGGTCTATTTGCCACTCGTATCCTGCATGCCACCTCAATGATCTATTGTGCTATGTGCATTTTGGATCAGGCTGTTCTGGCCGCCAAAAAATTGGCCGAAATCGGTGAAAATCACTATGATGCCGGTTTCTACAAGGGCAAGATTGCCAGTGCCAGATTCTATACCCTGAACGTACTGCCCGATATCTTTACCATTCAGCGGGTTATTGCCATGGGCGATACCAGCGCGATTGACATAGCAGAAGAAAATATCCGTTAAGTCTGTCTGGCAAACACACTAAATATTTCACTGCAGGTTCCGGCCAAAGCATCGGAACCTGCAGTTTTTTGTGCTGCTTATTGGAAATGGCTCTAAGAATTAAATACGATGGCTGCTGCTTGCTATTTTTGCATATACCTGCTATGATGCTTTTGAAGTATGACTTATAAAAATACCGGAATAATGAAAGGAGCAGGTTTATGCCCGACAATAAACAAAAATTCCTGGTTGAAGTCCTGCAGGGAACCCGGATAATGAGCGGCGGCTGAAACTGCAGCAGTGACTGCTCGTCGGCAGCCAGTTGCGGAACAACTGTTAATTATGAAGATTTGGTTAATGAAATGACAACTGAACTTAACCGACAGTTTGGTGATCAGGTGGAAGTGAAATATGTTGATGTCGATAAAGTCGGTTTGGATAATTATCCGATTATGAATCGGGTATTGCAAATGGGATATCCGTATCCGATCACTTTGATAAATGGAGAGCCGAAGTTTGCCGGAGGGATAATGACCAGCGAAGTCAAACAAAGTATCGATGAATTATTGAAAAAAGCATAAAACTGGGGGACGGTTATTTTGTTTTCCGCAAAGCAGTAAAGCATCCAGGATCAAAAAAGCCTCCGATTATCTTTAACGGTATAAAAAAAGCTGATGCAACCCACTCATTAAGCGTACCTTAATACGCTGTAGGAGTGGGTTTTTTACTGCCTGCAGAGATTTACGGCGGTTATCACTGCAGATATCAGTTTGCAAATACAAGGATAATTTTTTCGTCAATGGAGATTTACAACGGTTACTACTCCAAAAATCAATACGGAGCCCAAGCGTTGAACCGCTTAGCCAACTCAATCCAGGTCAGTGATCACTGCGGTAATAATATTGATCTAAGTAATATCGTCCGTTTTAATTATCCTAACATCGTGGTATATTACAATATTAAAATATGCTTCTCCCTTAATTCATCATATATAGACTCTCATCTATGATAAAATAATATAGAATATTTTTATATTTCCAAATATTAATTCAAGTAAAACTATTATAATATTTTTGGGAACTGATTAATTACTATTTTAAAAAGAACGTAAGGGGGAGTAGGATGTATCAGGAAGAATACCGCCGCAAACTAGTCTCAGCGGAGGAAGCGGTCAAATGTGTGAAATCGGGTGATATCGTTGACTATGGCTTTTTTAATGGCAAACCGGTGCTTTGTGATCAGGCGCTGGCCAAAAGAACAGAGTTGCGGGACGTCAAGGTCTTTTGTGCAGTTACAATTCCGCCGGTGCCTGAAGTTGCCAAAGTCAGGGATAGTTTCACATATCATGACTGGCAATTTAGCAAAATAGCCAGGGTATTGCAGAGTTATGGATTGTGCTATTATTCGCCGATATTATATCATCAGGCTCCCAGTCTTTATCGGGATGGAATTGCCCAGCATAGAAATGTTGTAATAATCAGGGTTTGTCCGATGGATAAAAATGGCTGGTTTAATTTGGGGCCGCAAAATTCGGAAACAATGGCCAACCTTGAAGTAGCTGATTATGTCATCGTTGAGGCCAATAAAAATGTTCCAGTTTGTTTGGGGGGCGCAGAGGAATCTGTGCATATTTCCCAGGTGGATTATATCGTTGAAGCTCCGGAAGATGATCTGTTGCCTGATATTCCCGGAGCTATTCCCAGTGAAGCCGACAAGCAAATTGCCCGTCACATAATGGATTATGTCCACGACGGTTCCTGTATTCAGCTTGGTATTGGCGGTATGCCCAATGCTGTGGGCAGGATGATCGCTGATTCTGATTTAAAGGATTTGGGCGGCCATACCGAAATGGTGGTTGATGCCTATATGGATATGATGGAATCAGGACGATTAAACGGTCGTGCCAAAAGAATAGACAGGAACAGGGTTGCCTACACCTTCGCCATCGGCAGCCATAAGTTGTATGAGTACATGAACAATAATCCTGCCTTTGCTTCCTATCCGGTCAATTACACCAATGATCCGCGGGTTATTGCCCAGATCGACAACATGGTTTCCATCAACAATTGTGTTGAAGTCGATCTTTACACCCAGGTAAACGGGGAAAGCAAAGGCCCGGTGCAGATATCCGGTAATGGCGGTATGTGGGATTTCGTACTGGGGGCACAGTACTCCCGCGGCGGCAAAAGCTTCCTGTGCATGACCTCTTCCTACAAGGATAAGGATGGCAACCTGCACTCGCGTATCGTACCTACTTTTACTCCGGCCAGCATCGTTACCATCCCCCGTCAGCAGGTGGATTATATAGTAACCGAGTTCGGAGCAGTACAAATGCGATCCAAACCGACCTGGCAGCGGGCGGAATTACTGATCGGATTAGCCCATCCCCAATTCCGCGATGATTTAATTAAAGAAGCGGAAAAATTAAATATCTGGAGAAAGACCAATAAAATTGAGGCTTAACCCATATTATTCAATCCAATAAGAATATAACCATAA
>JAAYCZ010000134.1 GCA_012729495.1 Syntrophomonadaceae bacterium
ACATATAGGCAGGGGATACTCCGAGGGCTGCACCTGCCAATCTGTAATCAGAATCAACAGCCCGCAGACAATCACGAATGGAAATAACCATTACCGGAAAAATCATTATACCAAGTGCAATTCCTCCAGCTAAAAGTGATATCCCCCAGCCTAATTGTACAACTCCCAAAGCATATACAAATAATCCGGTGATTATTGATGGAACTCCGGCCATACTTTGAATAAGAACTTCCATGGTGTTGAGTAAAGATGAGGGCGGGGCGTATTCGGTCAAATATATGCCGGTAAATATAGCCGGAATGATTGCAACTGTTAAAGCAATTAGTATCAGGTACAAAGTACCCCGTATAGCAGGCAGTATTCCCCCTTCTGTTCCCAGCGGCGAACCAGCCGGAGACAGACGCAAAAAATCAAGGCTTAAGGCTGAGCCGCCCTGAACAATCAGGTAAGCAATCAGACTTATCAAGCTTATTAAAAGAAATAGGCCGGAACCCCAAAAAAATATAATTAAGAAAGAATCAATGAATTTGTTCATAACCAATACCGGGACATTTCTTTATTTTTGACCAAATAATTAATTGATATGTTTATTATGGTAACCACCAAAATTAATACCAGCCCGACTGCAAACAGGGCCTGATAATGCAAACTGTGCGGAGCAGCACTGCCTATTTCCAAAGCAATAAGGGCAGAAAGCGGTTCACCCCGGCTAAACCAAGATCCAGGAAAACGCAATACATTTCCTGCTATCATTAGGACGGCCATAGTTTCACCCGCTGCCCGCCCGAAGGCCAGGGCGATTGAACCTAACACACCCTTTTTAGCCAGGGGCACAATGACTTTCATGGTGACATATGGTTTGGAAACTCCGACGGCTAAAGCGCTGTGTTTGTATTCCGGCGGAACTGCTCTTATGGCAGACTCCGAATTGACAACGATGTAGGGCAATACCATAAAAGCCAAAACAATTGAGGCAGCAAATAAAGATTCGCCGCTTGCAGCCTGAAATTTTATCTCAAAAAATTTCACTAATACGGCTGCCCCAAGAAACCCGTAAACAACCGAGGGAATCCCGGTAAGAACGGTGAGTGCAGGTCGCAGAAGCTGCGCCAGCCACTCCGGGGCATATTCTGCTAAGAAAATAGCGCAACCGAGGGCTAATGGAATAGCAATAATTAGTGCTCCGAAAGCAACCCACAAAGTACTGGCCAGCATAGAGCCAATACCCAGATGAATAGGCGGATAGACTGGACTCCAATCAGTTCCTGACAAAAATGCCAGCGGACTTGTCATCTGCCATACCGGCAGACTTTCCCGTAACATAAAAAAAAGCACTGCGATTAGCAGCAAACTACAGGTAAATGCTATCACCGCTGAAATTAATTTAAAAAATGTATTTTTTAGATTATTGGTCATCGAATCCGCCTCATTGTATTCAATAATAAAAACAGTGGGCAGAAAATCCGCCCACCCAGCTTGTCAATAAAGCCGGCAGACTGCCAGGCTGTTGATGGAAGCGAGAAGATCAAGGCGTGAGAGAAGGCCGTGATTAAAGGGCGGGATGAAACCCGCCCGGAATACCAATGCTTATTTGGCTGGAATATAACCCAAATCTTCAACTACAGTTAAACCTTTGTCAGACATCAGATAATCCAGAAATGCCTGTTGTTTGGCAGTTGGTGTGCTTTTAGTAATAATTAAAAGGGGCCGACCAATATCATATGCCCCGGATTTAATATTTTCCAGGGTGGGAGCAATCCCATCAACCTTAAGCGCAATTAGTTTGTCCGGGTTCTGATTGACCAAACCGGAAGATACATAACCTATAGCCATTTCATTATCCATTATTTTTCCGGCTAAAGCCCCCATGGAAGGAATTTGTTGAGCATCTTTGGAAATCGGAGTGCCTTTCATAACTGCTTTGTCAAAAATTTCACTGGCTCCGCCACCTAAATCTCTTACCGCTACAACAATGGTCTTGTCGGGAAGAGCAGGGTCAAGCTGTTTCCAGGTGGTTATTTCGCCAGCGAATATTTTTTTCAGTTCTTCCCGACTGATATCCGGTTTGATCTTCGCTACCGGATTTTTGGGATTAACTGCAATCGTTAAAACATCAGAGCCGATTTGATAAGTTTTACCATCCTTTAATTCAGCTTTCTCTTCATCTTTTATGTTACGCGCCACCAAGCCCAAATCAAAAGTGCCATCAATGGTTGACTTTACGCCAAATCCTGAACCTCCGGTGGAAACAAATATAACAATAGGTTCCTCGGGCAGACTGGAGTTTACTTTATTCCAGGTTTTGTATTCTTCGGTAAAATTGTCTGCACATTTAGCAATAATGGGTGATAGAGTGCTGGAGCCACCAATTTTTATAGAAGTTTCGGTTGGTTTGGTAGGAGCGTTTTGTTTTTCTGTACCGGTTGAACTACATCCAGCCAGTGCGGCCATTAACAATAAACTAATAAGACCGATAACGAGTAGCAGGTTACGCTTCAATTTAATCTCACCTTTCTTTTTACATATATATTTATTGTTCATATTACCATGGTGTAAATTATATGTAAAATAACTTTAGGTTATAGTATTAAGCAGGATATGCAGGGTAATATAATGTTTCGCACTGCTTTTTTAAATTTATAATATTATTATTAAAAATAAATATGCCTCGTCCCAGAGACAGAGCCAATCCAGAGTATGGAATCTTATCGGCTCGGATTTTAGATATGCTTGAAGAAGAGGTAGAGAAGAGTCAGAGTTAAGTA
>JAAYCZ010000135.1 GCA_012729495.1 Syntrophomonadaceae bacterium
AGGATTATATAATTCGCCGTATGCGGCCAGCTTTTGCTCGGCACTGCTATCTTCAAAACTCCCCAGTCCACCTGTCCCGGTTGACCAAATAATCTGCTTGGCCACACCCAATAGTTTCTTGTTTTTGCCATCATAAACATAGTAGGCATCCTGCGCAAGTAAGTCTTTGGCCCAAAATGCCTGTCCATTTTCGCCAGCCTGATCATCAATAACGGGCTTACAGAGGCTCTTCCATCCCTCCCGGTCATAGCTTCCCAGCAGAGATCCATTAATAAAAAAGTACTGTACTGGGATGCCAGCCTTCTCTGCGGTTTTATTTTTGATAGTGGCAACCTTGCTATTAGTCTGCCCGGTCTCATCAGCGGTATTTGTACAACCGGTCAGCGTGCTCCCCAGCAAAAAGCTGACCATTAGCATGATAATTAATTTTTCAATTCTTTTTATAGGATACATTCTTTTTCTTTTCAATAAATTAGTTTCTTGTCCTCCCCGGTAAACCTGTATCAACTTTTCCGCCCCCGCATTCATTTTAATCCTATCTTTAAATACGGAATAAAATCCAGTTGCTTGCAGCACCGGCATCCAATTTATAGAAATCGCATGCCATAAACTGCGTTTTAAACATAAAAAACCCGGTAAATAAATACCGGGTCCGTTTAGTATTTTAAATGGTCGGGATGACAGGATTTGAACCTGCGACCTTCTGGTCCCGAACCAGACGCGCTACCAAGCTGCGCTACATCCCGACACAAGCGTTATTATAGCATTAAAACAATGTTTTAGGCAAGGTTTATATCATGCTAATTTTTTATGCCGGGATTATACGAATTATTTCTGATTTTCGAATGTGTCGTACGAGTTTTTACCACCAAATGGTTTTAACCGCGGGGTTCGATCCTTGTAACGTTGTTTTATGTCATCGATTTTTTCTGACCAGTACTGGATTCTTTCCATGGCGTTATCTTCGGTGGCTGATCCTACTTTGACCACTTCGGTATCGTTGATCTGGATTCCGATGTTATAAAATCCATTTTCATCGGAGCGGAACAGCAAGCCAGGTACGGAATCTTTATCTAGCAGTCCGATTTTGAATTCATCCAGACTCATGATCGGGGTTTCATAACTTTGAATATCACCCATGCCGTTCCCTCCTTAATGAATATAGTTCTGGGGATCGGTGCCGGCCTGATAGCGGCGCTGGACATCAGCTATCTGTGAGGACCACCATAATACTTTATCCTGTATCTGTTGTTCATTGGAGAAGTCTACTACCAGCACCTGGTTCTCATCCAGCTGTACACCGATATTGTAACGACCTTGCTCGATATCAGAACCTACCAGCAATCCCTCGTATTCTTCCTTGGCATATTGGCCGTTTTTGAGGAACTCTTTTTTGTTTAAGATCTGGCCTTTTTGCATTGTCATCCCAGAAAACCTCCTTACTCAGTTATCTGGGCTTATTTTTCTCCGATTATTCAGCTTTTATGTAAATTTTGATATGATTGGGCTTTAAATATTGAGTCTAATATCTACATTGGCGGATCACACTTGCTGCTATTTACGAGTTTCATCTTGTCTATTCTCTTTAGCTGTTTGATCTGGTGCTCTCTTTGCATGGC
>JAAYCZ010000013.1 GCA_012729495.1 Syntrophomonadaceae bacterium
GAAGCCGCAAAGTATTGTCTATGAATAAATTGTTCTATGTCATCTCTAAAATACACTGAAAAACCGGGCTGAAAATTTTGACTTTTTTTAATCCCAAGTCAAGCAGCAACTGTTTCAAGTCGTTCATCTTGACAACATTTTTACCGCCGATATTCCTTCCCCTAAATAGCACCGCATATTTCAATCTGCTTCTCTCTTTCTATCCCGATATGGACTTGTTCCACGCACCTGTTAAAGTCCGGAAACATCTATCCTGTCCCATCGCCAAATGCTGTTATCAATCCTGTACTCTCGTGAACGGTACCCGCCCTAACAGTCTTGTTCCCGTGAGATGAAAAGCGTAACAAGTCTTTTTACTTGGTCGGTCAATTCCTGGCATGAAGTAATGACAGGGGCCGTCCTGAAAATCAAAGGTATCCATCCAAAACCCCTCAAATATAAAGGAAGCTGTTTAAATTTTCTTGTTTACACTCCTGCTTCCGTTTGCCGAAACTGTTCTTCAATATCACGTCCACCATACATAATGCGGATAACCGCGACCGTCGTTTTTGCTTCCACAGGCAGATAAAATGCCAAATATTTGTCTATTGGCAAAACTCGCAAGCCTTTGCTATGCCACGGCTCTTTTTCGTAAAGATGATACCGCAGCGGCATTTCATTTAACTTCGCGACCGCGTCCATGATCCGCCGCAACTGATTCTTGGCAATTTCCGGCTTAAGCAGGGAGAATGCGATATACTCGAATATGCTGCGTAAGTCGCGCTCAGCTTGCTCGGTGTAAACAAGCGTCCATTCGCTCATATTCAATACTCCTGGCGCATTCTGTCGGCGACCTTTTCGGCAGAAACGACTCTTCCTGCGGTCAGATCAGCCAGACCTTTCTCGATCTCAGCATTGAATTGCTCCTCGGTAAGCGTACCCACTGACGGAGGTTTACTTTGCGGGAGCTTCAATTCAAAGGGAATACCTCGCTGAAGCACGATCTGCCTGAGAAAAAGTCCGATTGCATTTGACATCGGGATGCCAAGCTGCTCTAAAACAAGTTCTGCCTGTTCTTTAACTTCTGGCTCGACACGGGCAAATATATTTGATGTTCTTGCCATAATGAACACCTCCTATTCTGATACTATTATGCCCGATTGTATTGCGATAAGCAATCGTTTCGCTAATAATGTTTATAGAATCAATAGCCCACGTTACCGATGACGCCCTTGCCCTCGGGTTATCTTCCCGCTGGTTATGTAATAGGGTTTCTTTCAACCCATTGGCTCAGCAAGATCCAGTAAGCCATGTTAGATCTTATTTCGGCCAGCTGCATTATTGGAATAAGTATGATTTGGACATACAGCGAATACGGTGAATCTGAGATTTCTGTACCCAGGGACCTAGACGGCGAACATGAGCCGATCATCATCAAGAAACACCAGAAAATTCTCTCAGGAATTGAGGACCAAATCATTGCCATGTACAGCAAGGGCATGACCGTCCGCGATATTCAAGATCATTTAAATCAACTCTATGGTATTGAAGTTTCCCCGACACTGATTTCCAATGTCACTAACAAACTGATGCCAATCATTAAGGAATGGCAGAATCGGCCGCTGGAAAAGACATACGACATCGTGTTTATGGATGCCTTGCATTACAAAATCCGCCAGGAAGGCGCTATTGTCAATAAAGCTGCCTATATGGTCATCGGGATCGATATGGACGGCCGCAAAGATGTCCTGGGAATGTGGATTGGCGAACATGAAACGGCAAATTTCTGGCTGGTTGTCCTCAATGAGTTGAGAAACCGCGGCGTTCAGGACCATCGCCAACTTCGAAAAGTCACGAAAGGGAAAACCATCTTCCCCAACGATGAATCTCTGCAGAAAAAAATCCGAAAAAGGCAAAATTGCCAGGCAGAGCTAAAATCATTGGATTTTTAAACGATGTGGCAAAAATGTGGCAAAACACAAAAAATAAAGATACTATCAGAAAATAATAAATCCCGCCATCCCCGGCGGGTTCTTTGTTTTTAATGGTGGGCCATACAGGAATCGAACCTGTAACCTTCTGATTAAGAGTCAGCTGCTCTGCCTGATTGAGCTAATGGCCCTGATAATTTGCCGCAAGTATGATTATAAACTGTGTTTTTTCAGAAATCAAGAGTAAAGCATTAACTTGACAGCAGATTGAGCAATTGATTTCTCATTCTATATTTGAGTACATGACAAAACACCCCATTTATTCTACTATATAGAGAATAGTATAAATATAATTATAAACAAAATCATTGTTCGTCTGGGGAGAGGAGCACTTTGATATGGCTGAAGTACTGCGCATGGGAATTGATGTTGGTTCAACTACGGTAAAGATAGTAATTATTGATGATACTGGCAAACTCCTCTATAGCAGTTATCGCCGGCATAATGCTGAAACCAAAAGCAATACCAGCGATCTGTTGGTAGAAGCCTTTGCTTTTGCCGGCAACCAACCGCTTACCGTAATGGTCAGCGGTTCAGCCGGTATGTCGATTGCTACTGACCTGGGATTGACTTTTATTCAGGAAGTAATTGCCTGTAACCAGACCATCGAAACCTTCATTCCCCAGACCGATGTAGCCATCGAGTTGGGTGGCGAGGATGCCAAAATCACTTTTTTCCGCGGCGGTTTGGATCAAAGAATGAATGGTATTTGTGCCGGAGGCACAGGTGCTTTTATCGATCAAATGGCGGGGCTGCTGGGTACTGATGCCTCTGGACTGAATGATCTGGCGGCCCGGCACCGTACCATCTATCCGGTGGCGGCACGCTGCGGCGTTTTCGCCAAAACCGATATCCAGGTGCTATTAAATGAAGGAGCACGCAAGGAAGACCTGGCCGCATCCGTTTTTCAGGCAGTGGTTAACCAGACGATCAGCGGATTGGCTGCCGGCAAGCCCATTAAGGGGAAAATAGCCTTTTTGGGTGGCCCCTTGTATTTTCTCCCGCAGTTGCGAAAGCGTTTTCAGGAAACCCTCCGTCTTGCCGATAATGAAGTTCTCTTTCCTCCCAATGCCCAGTTTTTTGTGGCCATGGGGGCGGCGCTGGCTTCACATAATGAACCGGTTATCAACCTTTCAGCAATTATTGATCGCCTGGAAAACTTACAGAAGGATTTTGCCAGTGAGTCTCTCCATTTGGAGCCGCTATTTGCTAGTTTTGACGAGCTACAGGAATTTAAGGATCGGCATAGCCAAAATCACGTTAACAGAGCCAGCCTGGAAGGCTTTTCCGGGAATTGTTATTTGGGTATAGACGCCGGCTCCACTACCAGCAAAGCGGTTTTGATTGATGCTGAGGGCCGTTTGTTGTACTCCTTTTATACCAATAACCACGGCAGTTCCATCCGCTCGGCAATAGAAATGCTGAGTGATCTGTACGCGCAGCTGCCGCCCGGGGCGCGAATTGCCAATTCGATTGTCACCGGCTATGGGGAAGGACTGCTGCAGGCCGCGCTGCACATCGATGCCGGTGAGGTGGAAACGATTGCCCATTATACTGCGGCTGAATATTTCAATCCGGGCGTCGATTTGATTCTTGATATCGGCGGTCAGGACATGAAATGTTTGAAAATAAGCAACGGGGTTATAGAAAATATTTTACTTAATGAAGCCTGTTCCTCCGGGTGCGGTTCTTTTATTGAAAGTTTCGCTCATTCCTTAAATATTCCGGTTGACGAATTTGCCCAACTGGCTTTGGAAGCGGATGCTCCGGCCGATTTAGGCTCGCGCTGTACTGTTTTTATGAATTCCAAGGTCAAGCAAGCCCAGAAGGATGGAGCTTCAGTTGCGGATATTTCAGCCGGCCTTGCCTATTCAGTCATCAAGAATGCCTTGTTTAAAGTAATTAAAATCAGAAGTCCGCGTGATCTCGGCAATAAAATTGTGGTTCAGGGAGGTACGTTCCTTAATGATGCCATTCTGCGCAGTTTTGAGCTGATTGCTGAACGTGAAGTGGTCAGACCTGACATTGCCGGATTAATGGGAGCCTTTGGCGCAGCTTTACTGGCCCAGCGCAGCGCCAAACCTGACCAGTGCAGCAGCATAATAAGCCCGGAACAGTTGCAAAGCTTTAATTTACAGACCAGTATGAGCAATTGCGCCGGCTGTGCCAACCGCTGTAAATTAACGATCAATAAATTCCCGGACGGGAAAAAATTTATTTCCGGCAACCGCTGTGAAAAATTCAGTGACAAGGAAAAATCCTTTGTTCCCGCTCCTAATCTTTATGACTACAAGTTAAAACGATTGTTAAGCTATGAACCGTTGGCAGAAAATAAGGCGCCGCGCGGAACGATTGGGATCCCCATGGTATTGAATATGTATGAGAATTACCCCTTCTGGGCTACCTTTTTTGCAGAACTTGGCTTTCGGGTCGTACATTCACCGCGTTCCACCCGCGCGATTTATGAATTGGGCAGCGCTACGATTCCGTCTGATACGGCTTGCTTCCCGGCCAAACTGGTGCATGGTCATATTGCTGCCTTGATTAATCAGGGCATCAAGCGCATCTTCTACCCTTCCATCATCCATGAGCGCCAGGAACAGGAAGGGGCTGATCACCACTTCAATTGTCCAATGGTCATTTCCTATCCTGAGGTTATCAACAACAATATGGATATGATCGCGGAAAACGGCGTGGTTTTACTGAATCCTTTCCTGCCCTATGACTATAAAAAACAGCTGGCGGCTCGTCTCTGCAAGGAATTGGCACCTTTAGGGGTAAAGAAAAATGAAGTGAAGCGGGCAGTAGACCTGGCCTGGCAGGAAGATCAGCGTTTTAAACAGGATTTGCGCCAAAAAGGCGAAGAAACACTACAGTATATAAAGAGCACCGGCCGCAAAGGGATAGTTCTGGCCGGCAGACCTTATCACATCGATCCGGAAATTAACCACGGCATTCCGGAAATAATCAACAATTACGGTCTGGCGGTGTTCACCGAGGATTCTGTGGCTCATCTGGGCAATGTGGAACGGCCTTTGCGGGTTGTAGATCAGTGGATGTATCACTCGCGCCTTTATGCGGCCGCCAGTTTTGTCTGCACTGAACCAGCCCTGGAATTAGTGCAGCTTAATTCTTTCGGCTGTGGTCTGGACGCGGTCACAACCGATCAGGTACAGGAGATCCTGCAGCAGCATGGGAAAATATATACGGTGCTTAAAATAGATGAAGGCGCTAACCTCGGTGCTGCCCGGATCAGAATCCGTTCGCTGCTGGCGGCGATGAAAAAACGTTCCCAAAGCGATACCACCTGTCCATCCCGACCGGTTTATAAATTCCGTACTCCTTTCACCAAAGAAATGCGGCCGGAGTATACCATTCTTTGTCCGCAGATGGCACCATTGCATTTTAGATTTATTGAACCGGTTTTCAAGTCCGAAGGATATAATCTGAAACTTCTCCCTGATGTTTCACGTGAAACAATCGAGGAAGGATTAAAATACGTCAATAATGACGGCTGCTTCCCGGCAATTATTGTAATCGGTCAGCTGCTGGAAGCGTTGCAATCAGGAGAATATGATCTTGACCGGATCGCCGTGGCCATAACCCAGACCGGCGGTGGCTGCCGCGCTACCAATTACATTGGCCTGCTGCGCAAAGCGCTCCATGAAGCCGGTTTCGAAAATATTCCCGTTATTTCTGCCAACCTCTACGGCAATGAAATTAACAGCGGTTTTAAGATCACTGCCAGTCTGCTGAAAAAAGCAATCACCGGAGTTGTTTACGGAGACCTGCTGATGCGGGTACTGCATCGCGTACGCCCCTATGAAATTATTCCTGGTTCTGCCAATCTGTTGTTTGACCGGTGGGTTGAACGCTGCAGCGAACAACTGGTGAGCGGAGACGCCAAAGCTTTTGAAGATAACATTTATGGTATTGTGGAAGAGTTCTCCCAGCTGGAAATTTCCCGGCAAATCAAACCCAAAGTCGGAGTGGTGGGAGAAATTCTGGTAAAATATCACCCCGCGGCCAACAATGACATTGTCGGGGTTTTGGAAGAAGCCGGCGCCGAAGCGGTGGTCCCGGATATGTTGGATTTCTTCCTCTATTCCGCTTATGACAGTATCTATCTGGGCCGTAATCTGACCGGCAGCCGCAAACAATACTGGCTGGGCAGGTTTATCATTTATTATCTGGAGAAACAGCGCAGAATTGTTAAACAAGCTCTGGCGAAAAGCACCCGATTTGAACCTCCCCATTCCATCTACCATAAGGCTGAACTGGTCAAAGGCGTAATCTCCCTGGGCCATCATTGCGGTGAAGGCTGGCTGCTGACGGCTGAAATGATCGAATTGATCCAAAACGGTGTACCCAACATCGTTTGTGTGCAGCCTTTCGCCTGCCTTCCTAATCACGTATGCGGCAAGGCTATGATAAAACCCCTGAAACAGAAATATCCCCTGGCCAACATCACTGCCATCGATTATGATCCCGGTGCCAGCGAAGTTAACCAATTGAACCGTATCAAACTGATGCTGTCGGTTGCCTACAAGAATTTACCGGCTCAGGATCAGGAGTTTAAACCGGTAAAGACTGCGGAGCCATACATTCCCAGCGATTACAAATCGATCAGTCATCTCCGCTAACATATAAGAAGGGTGATTAAAAGGTTTAACAAAACAAGCGGGAAGCGCGTGAGCGTACAGAAGGTACGTTTAAATCACGGGCTTCCCGTATTAGCTAATGCTATAAAGCTTATTGATTAGCCTTGGAACTTTAAGCTCATCCGGCGGCCTTTTCAGTTGTATCTAAATCCTCATCATTTTCCTCATCCTTGAGGATAAGATTCAAGAAAATTCCTGCCAGGGTAGCAACCATGACCCCATGATTGCTTAAACCAATACCGATCGCGAATATAACTGAGGCAATAATCAGGTTTTTATTTTTGGAAAAATCAACTTTGGCTTCGATCATGGTACGTATTCCGGCCGCGCCAATCATACCAAAAAGAAGTATACTTACCCCGCCCATGACCGATTGCGGAATGGAGATAATCAATGCCTGCAAAGGGTTAAAGGTACTCAGGATCATGGCACAAATCGCTGCAATCCACAGGTTAAGCGAGCTGTATACCTTGGTGATAGCCAATACGCCGATGTTTTCTGCATAAGTGGTCAGCGGAACCCCGCCGAACAAACTGGCTGCACCTGTTGCCAAGCCATTTCCCAAAACAACTCTATCAAAACCCGGGTCGCTCTCAAGTATATCAGTGCGGGTTATATTGCCCAGAATCATCATATGACCCAGATCTTCAATCAATGTAACCAGCGCGATGGGGGCAAAAGCAAGAATCGCCACAAAATCCAGGTCGAATTTGCCAAAACTGCTGAAAGGCACAATAAACAGCGTATCAAATGAGGCCGCAATCTTGACGGTATCAACCAGTCCCATCACCCAGGCAAGTATGTATCCGGCAACAATGGCCAGGAGAATAGGTATGATTTTGGAAAAACCTTTGCCATAAATACTGATTATAATGGCTACGGCCAAGGTAAATATCCCCACCAGCCAGTTTGAGCTTGCCATATTAACAGCTACCGGGGTTAAACTCAAACCGATAATTGCCACCACACTGCCGGCAACCACCGGGGGAATGATTTTACTGATCCATTTGGTACCAAACAGGCGAAGAATCAAGTAAATCAGAATATAGGCTATCCCAACTGACAAAACACCGGTCATGGCGGAGGCCAGATTTTGCTGATCTTTAACAAAAACGGTTAAAGCGGCAATAAAGGCGAAAGATGATCCCAGATAAGCCGGAACTCTACTGCGGGTCAGCAATAAGAATATGATGGTTCCCAGCCCTGAGCAGAACAAAGCGGTGGCAGGGCTAAGTCCGGTCAGAAAAGGCACCAGGATGGTGGCTCCGGACATGGCAAACAAATGCTGGAGACCGAGGGGTATCGCTTTTGAATAGGGTAATCTTTCGTCGATTTGTACTTCTTTCAATTGTCATCCTCCTCTTTTATTTAATGTGTACGGGACACAAAATACTCTGCCCTCTTAGAAAATGTCTTAAATTGAGGTTTTGCATAATTCAGAAATCATGCAATACTATCATTCTGAGCGATAGCGAAAGTCTCGTAAGTGCCTTAGATCCCGCCTGCGGGGACTACATATATGGCCTAAAGTTCACCATTAGGGTAGGCTTCGCTAACGCTTAGGATGACATTTTATAGTTAAATAATAATTAAATATGCAAAATCCTCAAATACTGTAGATGTTCGGTAGTTCAATTAAATTGACCTCAACTGCAACGCCCAAAGCTAATCTATGCTGCCTTAGAGCAAGTTCAGCCGGTCTCCCGCATCCCCCAAACCTGGAACGATATAAGCTTTTTCATTTAATTCCGGATCGATGGCGGCGGTGATAATCGACAAAGCCGGGAATTTGCTTTGCAGTTGCTTGATGCCGACCATGGTTGACAGGGCGCAGACCAGCGTCATCTTATCAGCCGTATATCCTTTGCTGAGAATCAGTTCGATCGCCCGAGCACTGCTGTTACCGGTGGCCAGCATGGGATCAAGAATAAGGACTTGGCTAAAATCTTCGGGATGATCAGGTACTGTATCAAGATAAGTACGGGCTTCAAAAGTATCGTGGTCGCGGGCAATGCCAATATGGGCTACTTTGGCGGCCGGCAAAACGTCCACAAAGCTATCCACAAAGCCCAGACCGGCTCTCAAAATGGGTATCAACAAGATCTTGCTGTCATCGACGTAAGAACATTGTGCCTCAACATCCAATGGGGTGATTACCGTATCAACTTCAGCAGGCAAATTTATGGTCGCCTCAACGGCAAGCAACAAGCCCAGTTTGTCCATAGCCTGACGGAAGTTTTCAGTTTTTGTGTCCCGATCACGCAATGTACGCAGACAGTTGCCGGCCAAAGGATGCCTGATCAAATTTACTGAACTCAAAATATACCCTCCTAAAATTGTTTTTTCTTTTTGACGAAATCAATTTTTCCGCATCAATCACCTCCACCAGGTATGGCTTGCCTGGATTAATATTATTGCCAACCGTCATCATTTCTGAAGACAGTTCACAAAAAAACACTGCCATTTCAGGCAGTGCTATTATTAACTTATGAAACATTTATTATTCATGGGCCGCTCCAGCAAGTTCATCAGCCAGAGCCTTGCTTTTTTCAGACAGCAATAGAGCTATTCCGGCAGCGTCTTTATTTTTTCCTAAAATAAGAGTAGAAGCCAGTTCCGCAAATATTCTTTTCAATTCCATAAACAATTTTGTCACCATATTCTACCCCCCCCATTCCTTATGTTTATCAAATAATCATTTTTGGGGACTTTCATACTTAAATTATAAACATATATATGTTATCAGTAAATGGGTTCGTATGAAAATATCGTTCATGTCATCCTGAACGAAGTGATGGATCTCTCTGCGCTTATTAGCCCTCAAATAACTTAATAACTTGAATAACTTGGTGCCTGGCACCGTTATGGCAGTTTTATCATGAGCTGTGCAGCGATGGTTTTCATATTTTCGGAATCATAGTTTTCAACCAACCCTTGATCAATCAGAGCATTTAGCTTGGCATCCCAGGGCAGTTCGCCCAGATAATCTATATTTGTTTCCGATGAAACACGTTTTCCCTGAGGGTCACCGAACATCTGCAGCTTTTCACTGCAATGCGGACAGATAGCGTAGCTCATGTTCTCAATTAAACCTAAAATAGGCGTATTCATTTTCTGGGCCATCTTGATCGTTTTTCTAACTACCATAAAGGCAAGATCCTGGGGTGATGATACGATTACAATCCCATTGACCGGCAAAGTCTGCATAACTGTCAACGGTACATCACCGGTGCCAGGGGGCAGGTCTACAACCAGATAATCCAGATCACGCCAGTCAGTTTCTTCCCAGAATTGTTTAACTGCACCGGCCAGCATCGGACCTCTCCAAATTACCGGATCGTCTTCGTGGGGTAAAAAGAAGTTAATGGAGATTATTTTTATCCCGGTTTGGCTCTGCGGCGGTAATATTCCGTAATCAGTGGCCTGTAAGCCGCGTTCATTTTTAATACCGAATGCCTTGGGCTGGCTGGGGCCGGTAATGTCAGCATCCAGAATTCCGACTTTTTTGCCGGCTTTGCTTAATTCAGAAGCCAGCAATGCGGTGACCGAAGACTTCCCTACCCCGCCTTTGCCGCTCATAACCACTACCACATTGCGGATCTTGTTTAATGCTCCCAGCAGGGTTTCAACCTTTACCCCGCATTCATTCGGATCAATCGAACATCCGGATGCGGACGGACATGTATTACACTTTTCAGACATATTTATACCCCTTTCATATAAGAATCCCGTTCCAAAACAAATGAAATCTATATTTCAGTCATTAAATATTTTAATGCAAACAAAATAATATGCAACTAATCATAAAATTATTTTTTAATCATTTATGCTCCAGGATCAGCTTTTCAAACTGCTGGGCAAACATCTCATCATCCCGGCTGGTTTTTTTGCGGGGTCCGCTAATACGTTTATTGGCCTGACGCGCTTTTTGATTTAGATAGCGCTGCATTAACAGTCCGTCAATATTTTCCCGGCTGTAGATGTTGCCACGGGGATGAATGGCATAGGCATTTCTGCCCAATATTATGGCCGCCAGGCCATAATCCTGGGTAACGACAATATCACCCGGGCGGGTCTGGTTGGCAATTATCATATCGGCCGCCTGGGCGGCTCCGTCTGCAATTATTACTGTAGCATAATTGCTGTCAATTTGATGATGATAGTTGGAGACCATGATTACATTAAGATCATATTTTGCGGCTATATTTTCAATTATCTGCTTCACCGGACAGGCATCCGCATCAACAATGATTTTCAATTTGCCCTCCTTAAAAATTTTGTCGATAAAACTGGTACTATTTTGTTCCCCAATGAATGGGCTTTTTTGATATTATGGTACATAGTTCCACGCTTTTCAGGTATTATTAATCTATAAATTATTATAACAACTGTGTAAGCCAATCTGCCACTGAACCGTATTATATACGGGTAGATCGGGAGGAAAAATATTTTGCTCAGCGATGAAAAGTTGGCCCAACAAATTCTAGTGGGTGATGAAGCAGCCTTTGAAGAGCTGATAAACATATATAAAAAATCGATTTTTACCATTGCCTATCGCATGATGGGCAATTACCACGAGGCGGAGGATATTTGTCAGGAAGTATTTGTCACCGTCTACAATAAGATATATCAGTTTGACACCAGCAAAAAGCTGGGTCCCTGGATTCATAGAATAGCTGTAAATACCTGTATCAGCACTTTGCGCAAACGAAATAAAGTTGTATCCATTAGTTTTGACGAAACCTATATCCCGGCCAATGATCTGGAATCAAATGAACTGTATGAAGATCCTCATTTGATCATTGAACATCAGGAACTTAGAGCCGAAATTGAAGAAGCGCTGATGCAGTTGCCCGAATCTTATCGTATCGTACTTATTCTGCGTTATCAATTGGAGTTGAAAAACCAGGAAATTGCAGAAGTAATCGGGGTCAGCCGGGAAAATGTAGATGTAAAGGTTCATCGTGCACGCAAAGCGTTGCGAAAAATTATTCTTAAAAGATGGAGTGAAGGAGGACTCAAAGATGAACTGCCAGCATTATAGAAATATTATGTTCGATTATTTTGAGACCGAGCTCTCTTCCAAGGAACGCGATGATATCAATCAGCATCTGCAGGCTTGCGAATTTTGCCGGCGTCAATATGAACTGACCCGACTGGAAAATCAGATTTTGCAAGACACCGGCGACATACCTGAAATTGATGATGCATTCAACCACAAGGTAATGAATATGATCAAAGCCGGAGCAGTCAATAATCAAGAAATATCCGCGCGAAAAAAACCTCGTTACAGATGGCTGCCGGCTTACTCCAAAGCTGCCGCTGCCGCAGTATTGCTCCTGGCTTGCTTGTCTGTACCGGCAATCTTACCCCAGTTTCAGGACAATGGGGTACTGGAACAAGCTGGGTTGGTTGAAAAATCAGATCCTCTGACCGCCGGGGATGTGACCGGAAATAATACAAAAAGCCTTATGAAAGAAATGGATGGGGAACGCAATTTGGCGCAACTGAATGATAGTGCGAACCTTGAAGTTCCGTTAGTTCTAAAAAATGATCCGGTAGTAAACAATACCCCGTCTTCTGCGTTGCCGCAATCCGAGGCGGATGGTGTCAGGTTGCAGAGCATACCCGTTGGCGGGAAAACTGAAATGCAAACCTACGGCCAGGTTGATCAGAGTGAAACCAGCCGAGCGCTCAAATTCGGCTTACGATTTGTTGCCCCGAGTGCAGATAAACCAATTCTGTATAACACCCCCAGCAACTTTGCGCTTAAAGAAACAAAGCATGTTTGCGAAAATCAAGTACAGTACAGTTATGAAGACCCGGACACGCAACAAAACTTTATGGTCAATATTGCACCCGTCGAGCCTGATGCTGGTAAAGCTGCTGCTGATGACCAAAGTGCTTTAAAGGCCAAAGAGCCGAAGACCATTGAAATGGAGAATCTTGCTTCTTTCCAAAACCAATCAAAACGAATAATCGAACATAATGGCTTAAAGTATCAGATCATTATAACCAGTTCAATGGAAAAAGAAGAACTCGACCGGATTACAGAAGAAATCAGTCTGACTCCGTTATCTAACGAATAGCATTATTAATTTATTATTTATCAAGCTTCCCCAAAGTCTAAACGATAAAAACAGCCTTAAAACAATAACCCAAGAATAATATAAATTCATAAGAGGCCCATATCACTCGCGAAAGTGGTATGGGCCTGTTTGCTTGCAATCTCTATTAAATTGGTTCTTTTGAATCAACCATTTATTATATTGAGTTTTTATCCGGGAGACTACGTTCTTCATAATGGGAGAACTCCATGGAAAAGGCAGCCCGGCCCTGCGTAATGGAGCGCAGTGAGGTTGAATAACCAAACATTTCCGCCAGCGGTACAAACGCGCGAATAATTTGCGTACCGCCCTGCATTTCCATCGAATCCATCCTGCCCCGGCGATTACTGATATTGGCAATAATATTACCGGTATATTCTTCCGGTGAGGTGATTTCCACCCGCATGACCGGTTCAAGCAGCTGCGCAGCCGCTTTTTTCAGGCAATCCTTGGTGGCCTGCATGGCCGCTACCCGGAAGGCCATTTCCGAGGAATCAACCTCATGATACGACCCATCCAGAAGCGTGGCTTTAACATTGACCACCGGATATCCTTTTAACGTTCCGTCTTGCAGAGCTTGTTTGACTCCGGCTTCAACCGCAGGTATAAACTCCCGGGGGATTGCCCCGCCAACGATTTTATTTACAAATTCAAAACCTTCGGCTGGTTCCAGCCTCAGCAGCAGATGGGCAAACTGACCTTTGCCGCCAGTCTGTTTTACATAGCGGGTCTCATGTTCAGCTGTCCTGGTAATGGTTTCCTTATAGGCTACCTGGGGCTGGCCAATATTTATATCGATTTTAAATTCCTTGGCCAAACGTTCGCTGATAACTTCCAAATGGAGTTCCCCCATTCCTGCCAGCAGCGTCTGCCCGGTTTCCTTGTTATACGATATCTTAAAAGTAGGATCTTCAGCTGATATTTTGGCCAGCGCATCGGATATTTTATTTTGATCAGACTGAGTACGGGGTTCAATTGCTATCTGTATAACCGGTTCAGGAAATTCGATTGATTCAAGCAATAGAGGATGATCTTCATGGCAGATGGTATCGCCGGTACCTACATCTTTTAAGCCGATAAAAGCAGCAATATCACCGGCACTTACTTCTTCAATCTCTTCACGATGATTGGCATGCATTTTTACCAGGCGGCCGATGCGCTCTTTTTTGTCCCTGCTGCTGTTATAGACGTAACTGCCGGCTTTGACGGTTCCGGAATATATTCTGGCAAAAGCCAGCTTGCCAACATGCCGGTCACTGACAATCTTAAAAATGAGCGCCGAAAAATACTCTTTATTGTCTGCACTGATTTCAATTTCCCGGTTCGATGCCAGATCAGTCGCGTGGGTTGGTTTGATATCAAGCGGTGACGGTAAAAAATCAACAATGGCATTTAACAGGGTCTGGACTCCGATATTACGATAGGAGCTGCCGCAAATAACCGGTACAATATCACCGGCAATAGTGGTTTGGCGCACTTCTTCAAGCAATAAGGAATCCGGAATAACTTCATCGTTATAATAAAGCTCCATCAGAGCGATACTGTTTTCAGCAATCTTTTCCAGCAACACCAGCCGCCATTTTTCAGCTTCCTCCAGATATTGTTCCGGAATATCGGTCATAACTATTTCATCGCCCATGCTTCCGCTATAAGATTGATACTTCATGGAGATTAAATCAATTATCCCGGTAAAAGAATCATCAAAAAATACCGGCAGGGTCAACACCAGCGGCTGAGCCCCGAGACGGTTGCTAATCTGATCAACCACCGCCAGGAAATTGGCGCCAATGGCATCCATCTTGTTCACATAAGCGATACGGGGAACTCCGTATTTGTCGGCCTGACGCCAGACCGTTTCTGATTGGGGTTCTACCCCGCCTTTAGCGCAGAATATGACGACTGCTCCATCAAGGATACGCAGACTCCGTTCTACTTCCGCAGTAAAGTCAACGTGCCCGGGTGTATCGATAATATTTATGTCACAGCCTTTCCAGCTGCATTTGGTCGCAGCAGAAGCAACTGTAATGCCCCTTTCCTTTTCCACGTCCAAAAAATCCATCACGCTTTCACCGTTATGGGTTTCGCCCATTTTGTGGGTAAGGCCGGTATAATAAAGAATTCTTTCGGTGGTGGTAGTCTTGCCGGCATCTATATGGGCAATTATACCGATATTTCTTAGGTTATAAAGCATGGGACAATCACTCCTCCTGATTTCAAAAACAAACGGCATTACTATATATTAGTAGTGCCGATTTACAAACGTTTTTTTTTGCACCCGGAACTAAATAATATTAGCTTTCCGGTCATTTGTCAAATAATTTCTGCCTAAATAATTAAAGACCGTGCCTGGTAACTACAGGGCACGGTCTCATTCAAAGTTTTCTTCCTCAAACTATTTATTATGGAACTGAGGTTTTCTCTTTTCAAAGAATGCCCGGATACCTTCGTTCTGGTCTTCGGTTCCGCAGCAGAAAGTTGACTGCGCCTCTTCAAACAGCAGACTGGTGGCTACACTGCTTTCGTTGGCAACATTAATCCCCTTCTTGGCAAAGCGCAACGCCGCCGGAGGAAGGTTAGCCATTTTTTTGGCATATTTCATGGCCACATTGTTTAACTCCTCATTTTTGGCAAGAATTTCTACCAGACCGATGCGCAGAGCTTCTTCAGCATTGATTTCATCGCACCCGAGAATCATACGTTTGGCCTGACCTATACCGACCAGATGAGTCAACCGTGCGGTTCCGCCCATATCCGGGGACAAGCCGAAACGAACCTCAGGAATAGAAAAACGGGCATTTTCAGCAGCAATTCTAAAATCACAGCCCAGAATCAATTCAACTGCAGAACCGTAACAAATACCTTGAACTGCAGCAATAACCGGGAAAGGATATTCCTGCCAGCGACTGTACAATCTTTGCAGCCAGACCAGATTATCCATGATTCCTTGTGAATTCATAGGCAGAAGGAATTTCAGATCCACGCCCGCCGAAAAATGATCGCCCTCAGCATTGATAAGGACACAGCGTAATGATTTGTCTTCGGCTATAATTTCCTGGATCTCATAAAGCTCTTTAAAAAATACATCACCGGCTACCAGATTGAATCCTTGTGGATTACATAGGGTTACAATGCCAATATTGTCTTCTTTGACATAATTAAAATGTTTTCCATAGCTCATGCCAATACCTCCATAAAATTATTTTATTACCGTAATACTCTAACAGTAATATACTGTTACGGCTCAGGCTTGTCAATTTGCATAGAGACATATTTATTTGAGCAACGGGGAAATGGATTTAAACTCAGGTGTTCCTGAGATTTTCAGCAAATCGAAAACCACGGTTTCAGTATTGGTAATGACTGCTCCCAAATCGCGCATTAGTTCCAGTCCGCTGTTATAATTAATTTCAAAACGTGAACAAACCGCATCTTTGGCCACATGAACGTTGTATCCGGCTGCAACCATGTCACGAACCGTCTGAAAAACGCAAACGTGGGTTTCAGTGCCGGTTATAATCATGGTTTTACGTTCCGGCGGCATGATGTTTAACAACTTCTCACCGATGCTGAAAGAAATCTTTTCAATATTTTGGTATTCCTCCAGATGGTCTTTTATTTCGGCTGCGGTCGGGCCCAGACCGCGGGGGTATTGTTCGGAAACGATTACCGGAATCCCAAGTTGTTTGGCGGTTTCAATTAATAATGCGGTGTTCTTGTAAACCTGATCACGTTTGGCCATGGCACTCATTAAACGTTCCTGTATATCAATGATCACCAGTACTGCATCTTCTTTGTTGACATGGTATTTGTTCATTTTTTCCTCCTTATATAAATGATTACTTGCAATAACAATTAGGTTTTGATAAATGAGGGTTTTGCTCAATTTAATAATTAATTGTGAAAAGCCATTGGTAGAGCACATATATAGAGAAATAACTTTTTCAGAGCAGCTAAATATAGGATTGTATCTTAGCAAAAATTATTTATGCAAAACTCTTAATTGAGGATTTTGCATAATTAACTTTTTTTAAGACTCTTCGCTATCGCTCAGAGTGACAGTATTGCATGATTTTTTGAATTATGCAAAACTCTTAAATACTAATATAGCAAAAGTTATATTCGATTGCATCCTTGCATGTGTTAAACTGAATCCAGATATAATTGGGAGGGAAAATGATGCGCAGCAATGGCAGAATAAACCTTTATATTTTGGTTTTATTGCTTGGCCTGATTTTTGTGGTTGTTTCCCAGCCTAAAATTAATGAAACCCGAACCGACCAGCCACCGGCAAAAACCAGTGAAACCATAACCATTTTGGCCACCGGCGATATTTTAATGCACAACACCGTCATTGCTGCAGGACTGAGCAATGGAGAATATAAATACGACAAGATGTTCAACCCGATTAAAGACATCGTAACCTCTGCCGATTATGCCCTGATCAATCTTGAAGCGGCGCTGGCCGGGCCTAATACCGGATATACGGGATATCCCCTTTTCAATTCCCCTGACAGCCTGGCCGAGGCCCTAAATAATACTGGTTTTGACCTGGTGACAAATGCCAATAATCATATTCTGGATCGCGGCTATGCAGGGGCAATGAGGACACTGGATGTCCTTAGACAAAATGGTCTGGATACCATTGGTGTCTATAAATCTCAACCGGAAAAGGAAGAAATGCTGATTAAAGATATCCGCGGCGTCAAAGTCGGTTTTTTGGCCTATGGCTACGATACCAACGGTATACCGCTGCCAGCAGACAAGCCCTATTTCTATAATTTATTAAATGAGGAAAACATCTTGAAAGATATCGCTGCTATGCGTCCACAGGTTGATGTACTGGTATTAAGTCTGCACTGGGGGGTTGAATACAGTCCCTTTCCTACTGAAAAACAAGTCGAGCAAGCGCACAGATTCCTGGCCCAGGGAGCTGATGCCATCATCGGCGGGCATCCGCATGTATTGCAACCGGCCGAAGTGCTAACCGTCAATGGTAAAAAGAAATTTATAGTTTATTCAATGGGTAATTGCCTCGGTGATCAGAATGGCGTGGAGAGAAACAGCGGGGTTATTGTTAAGCTGACGTTTAAAAAGGATTTATTAACCGGACAAACTGAGTTGAAGTCGTTTGATTATACGCCTACGTTTTCCCATTCGTATATTGAGGACGGCAAAGAAAATTTTCGCGTAATCCCCATCCCGGATACCATCCGGCTCATAAAAGCAGGTCAGGATCCTTATCTAAAGGCCGACAGCATTCCTTTATTGGAAGACATTTTACAGGATTGCGATGAAAAAATGAACTAACGCCTGAATCTTAAACCGCAAATATTTTATTCTCTTTAATGGAATCATAATTGATGGCCTTAAAATCCTTAAACCATACAGAAAATATTGAACCTTCCTTACTGCTTTCAATTTTAAGATCGGCTTGGTGGCGGGCAGCAATATTTTTACATATCGATAGTCCCAGACCGGTTCCCTGTTCCTTGGTAGTGAAAAATGGCAAACCGATTTTGCTGATAATATCAGGATCAATCCCTGAACCCTGATCTTCAACTGAAAATACTATGTTGTCGGCCAGGCTAGCAGTTTTGATGGTAAGAATACCTCCCGGCCCCATTGATTCGAGGCCGTTGTTGACCAGATTTACAATTAACTGCCGTATTTGATTGCTATTAATAAATATTTCGTTGATATCGCCCAAATCAAGTATTATTTTATGATCGCCCAGTAGCGCTTCAGCATCCAGTACCGGATACAATGAACGGGTCAGAAGGTTAAGATCCTGCCAGGCAAAATCGGTTTCTTTATCCTTAGCCATGGATAAATAATCTGTAATCAAGTAATTTGCACTATCCAGTTCCCTGATCATCAAATCTAAATAATCCCGGTAAGGTTTAAGTTCTTCATTACTGCCCAACATTTGCAGAAATCCCCGCACGGTTGTGATTGGATTACGGATCTCATGAACCAGCCCGGCAGTCAGCTGACCGACATTTTTAAGCTGGCCAATTCGCGCCAGCTCATTCTCCATCATTGTAGTTGCAGTAACATCACGGGATACAAATACCACTCCATTAACACGATTATTCTCATCGTATACTGCATTGCCCTGAGATTCGAGATATAAATAATTGTCATTGCCGCAGCGATAGCGAAGTTTTATCTTTTTAAACTCTCCCGAAGCCAAACCATTCTTGAACAAAGATTTGACCATGACAAAATCATCCGGATGAATAAATTCAAATAATGATCTGTTAATTAGTTCCTCAGGCTTATAGCCAAGGATGCTTTGGTGCGTTTTGCCGGTGTATTCATATTTACCTTCCACAGATACCATGCAAATCAGTGACATGTCACTGATAATGCTATGTATGATACTATCCAAATTAGGCAGCTTCGTTAATTTCAAATTAACCGCATTCATTATTTCACCACCTACAGATCATTTTCAAATTACAATTAATTATACATAATTCGCTACATTATTACAAATTCATTAACTTTGTTACTAATTTTATTTTAATTTATTACATTTATTTTAAATATTTTCTACCTAAATAAGTATTGGCTTACAGAAGCAGGTTTATGCATGAATAAACGAAAATATGAATACATACCGCTTAAACGGGTATAACTAAAAATCAAAGGAGGTTTGAAGATGAACACAGAAGATTTAAAAATACTGAAAAAAGCTGTATTAATTGAGGCGGAGGGAGAAAACTTCTATCAGCTGGCAGCCGCAAACAGCAGCAACAATGAGGTTAAAAATGCTTTTCTGTTTTTAGCCGAAGAAGAAAAACAACACGGTATCTGGCTGCGCCAGATGATACAATCACTGGCTCCAGGTCAAAATTTCGACATTAAACAACTGGATAGTGGTGCCGGTAACGACTTACCGCCCCTATTTGATTTGTCCAAAGCCCAAGGACAACAGAAAAACACCCTGGAGTTGTCCGTTTTTCATATCGGTATCCTGATGGAAAAAGCCTCCCTTGATTATTATCGTGAAGCAGCCGCAAAAACTGACAACCAGGATGCCAAAAAGCTCTATGTGATCCTTTCCAAATGGGAGATGCACCATCTCGATGAACTGGAAAAAATATATGATTCATTAAGCGAAGACTGGTTTGATCACCAGGGCTTCTCCCCTTCCTAAACTAAGAATTTTAACTGCAATTGTGGTTCCAGCATCTGGATAGCCTGACTCTGAGCTGTACCTCCTAAACCAAGAAATGTAATTGCTGTTATAAGTATGGATTTATAATGAAAGATTTTGCATAACTTTTGCTCCCAACCCGTTATGCAAAACCCCCATTACATATTTATAAAGGAAAAATAAATTTTTCATTTTGTTGGCGATAATATGCTATAATGTATTCTGCTGTGGGGGCGTGGCTCAGCTGGGAGAGCACCTCGTTCGCAACGAGGGGGTCAGGGGTTCGAATCCCCTCGTCTCCACCA
>JAAYCZ010000136.1 GCA_012729495.1 Syntrophomonadaceae bacterium
GATCTACGGCATTTGCAAGATTCCCCCTACGGGGACTACATATATGACCTGACGGTCACAATTAAGGTAGCTTCGCTAGCGCTCAGAATGACATATTGCATGATTTTTTGAATTATGCAAAACTCTCATATTAAATATTAAATCAATCCTGAAACACTTCATAGGAAGTGCCCGGGAAAGATTGCTCCACATCAGATATTATCGCGGGCTGTGGTACAATCTCGTAGTCGGCATGATAAGCTCCGTCATAATGATGCGCACAACGGGCACACAGGGTAGTGTTGACCAACCGCTGCAGACGGCGGGGTTCGATGGGCTGCCCGCATTGGGAGCATACTTGTCCTTGACCCGTGGCGCTGCGATTTAGGGCATCATTTACTTTTTCCAGTTCAAATTGTAGTAATTCCAAAATCCCAAATTCTTTTTCCCGCTCGAACAGGTCGGTGGCCTGGTCACCGGGATGTTGATCGTAAGCGGACAGTTCATCGTTCCATTCCGCCATCGGGGTAGAAACGTTTTCCATTTTATTTTTAATCAGCTGTTCCAGCTCTTGTTTTTTGGCCAATAACTTCTGCATTTGCTCCACAGATATCCACCTGTCTTTCCAGTTTAATCTGAAAAGCGGTTATTTGATGTAAAGCTGGTTCTGCACGATGTCCACGATTTCTGCAATAAAGCTGCCGATCAGAGGCATGTTCAGCACCACGATCTTCTGTAAAATGTAAATCACCAGACCGGCCAGAATGGTAAATCCAATCGCCATGCCAAAGCCCCGCGCCACGCCCTGCCAGAAGTTGACCCAGAACAGGCGCCGCGGATTTTCAATCATGGCCACATATTCGGCTATACCCAGCTTTTCCATGTTGAGGGACAGTTCGTCGATTTTATTGCCCAGAGTCTCCAGGTATTCTCTCTCATCAGTCAACCCGGGTTTGTGATCCAATAAAATCACCCGCTTCTCAAAATTATTATTCCAAGAATCAAACGGTTCATACCTAGTTGTTTAAAGAATGAATCGGTGCTGGTATACGGCCTTTGCGCTGAATGAATTTGGCCGGCGATACCTGGTTTACTTTCATAACCGGCGCCCGGCCCAGCAATCCGCCGAATTCCACCCAGTCCCCTTCCTTTTTGCCGGGTGCGGGGATGATTCTGACGGCGGTGGTCTTGCGGTTGATCATGCCAATGGCGGCTTCGTCGGCGATGATGGCGGAAATTATCTCCGCCGGGATGTCACCGGGGATGGCAATCATATCCAGACCTACCGAGCAGACGCAGGTCATGGCTTCGAGTTTCTCAATATTCAAAACACCTGCTTCCACGGCGTTGATCATGCCCTGATCTTCACTGACCGGAATAAAGGCACCGGATAACCCGCCTACATAGGAGGATGCCATGGCCCCGCCTTTTTTAACGGCGTCGTTGAGCATGGCCAGAGCAGCGGTGGAACCGTGCGCACCTACTGTTTCCAGTCCCATTGATTCCAAAATGTCGGCCACGCTGTCGCCGATGGCGGGCGTAGGTGCCAGGGACAGATCAACGATGCCGAAGGATACTCCCAGGCGCTGCGAGGCTGCGCGCCCTACCAGTTCTCCGCTGCGGGTGACTTTAAAGGCGGTTTTCTTGATTATATTGGCCAGTTCCCCCAGATCCGCATCAGGATATTTCTTGACGGCGTTTAACACTACTCCCGGGCCGCTGACCCCTATATTTATCGTACATTCGGGCTCGCCCACTCCGTGAAAGGCTCCGGCCATAAAGGGATTGTCTTCGGCGGCATTGCAGAAGACCACCAGTTTGGCGCAGCCCAAGCCGTCACGGTCGGCAGTCAGCCGGGCGGTTTCTTTTATGATGTTTCCCATCTGGAAAACGGCGTCCATATTGATCCCCGCCTTGGTGGTGGCCAGATTTACCGAGGAACAGACCCGCTCGGTAAGGGACAGGGTTTCGGGTATGGCTTCGAGCAAAGCGCTGTCGCCGCGGGTGAAGCCTTTATGCACCAGGGCGGAGAATCCGCCGATGAAATTGACGCCCACTTCGCCGGAGGCTTTATCCATATAGCGTCCGATTTCAATCATATCTTCTCTGGTCAGGCCGTCGGCCACCAGGGCCACCGGGGTGACGGAAATTCTTTTGTTTATAATAGGTATTCCGTATTCTTTCTCAATATCATCGCCTACTTTTACCAGTTGGGAGGCGTGATGCAGGATCTTGTCATAGATCTTCTGTCCGCAGCTTTTGCCGCTGTCGGCATGGCAGCTTAATATGTCGATGCCCATGGTGATGGTACGGATATCCAGGTTCTCCGTATGCAGCATGGCCACTGTTTCCAGGATTTCATCTTTGCTAATGCTGAAAGGCATACTCTATCTCCTGTCCATGATAGTTCTGGGGCTTCGCCATTTTGGCTCTGCCATTTTGGCTCTGCCATTGGGCTTCGCCATTGGGGCTATAAACGTAACGCTGGTCTGAGGTTTATGCATTAGCCCGCTTGGGGACGGTCTTTTGACTGATTAGATTTGCGGCTTTATCTCTCATCTGATTCTTCGGAATCCTTGTTCCAAGCTGTTTCTCTTCGTTTTGGTAGCGTATGTCTTTTTTAATTCTGCGGCCGCTCTTACCCCGTTACGTTCCGTCGCACGGCTGCCGCC
>JAAYCZ010000137.1 GCA_012729495.1 Syntrophomonadaceae bacterium
CAATTTGCCAACAATATTTTTATGGAAGTGTAATTGCCGGATATATTGATCGCTATTAAGGAGCGGGGCGAATGTTTTTCAAACGTCAGCAACATCTGTATTTGAGCCGCAGTTATGATGACAATTTGGATCTGTTCAAGCAGGAACTGGGGGAAGGGGAAAGCTTTGATGTGATCGTCAGGGAAATCGAAGTTGCCGGTAAAAAGGCTGCTCTGATTTGTTTTGATGGTCTGGTGAAGGATGACATTCTGACGGAAGTCATGGAATCCCTGTTTGCCTTACGCAAGGAAAAATACTTTCAGGATAAAATGGAGCAACTGCTGCAGCAGGGGATACCTTATATAGAACTATCAACCGAAAGCAAAATTGACGAACTTCTCTATGGGGTTTTGTCCGGGTCGATTCTATTAATTGTCGACGGCTGTCAGGAAGGCTTTATCATTGATGCCCGCACTTATCCTGCCCGGGGACCGGAGGAGCCGGATATCGAACGGGTGGTGCGCGGTTCCAGGGACGGTTTCACTGAGACCGTGGTGTTTAATACTGCTTTGATCCGCCGCCGTGTCCGCGATCCAAAACTAAGGGTGGAACTGATGCGGGTGGGCAAGCGCTCCAAATCGGACGTAGCAGTTGTATACATCAAAGACATCACCAATCCGGATCTGGTTGAAACTATCAAGGAAAGAATCGGCGCCATTAAAATAGACGGGATTCCCATGGCGGAAAAATCCGTGGAAGAGTTGATTATAGGCGGCAATACCTGGAATCCTTTCCCCAAAGTCCGTTATACGGAGCGCCCGGACGTGGCGGCTCTGCACTTGCTGGAAGGCCATGTGCTCATCGTGGTGGATACCTCACCCAGTGTGATCATTGCCCCGGCTACTTATTTCCATCATGTGCAGCATGCTGAGGAGTACCGGCAAACCCCGACCGTAGGAGTCTACATTCGCTGGCTCCGTTTTGCCGCCATCATAGCCTCGGTTTTTCTCACTCCTTTATGGCTAATGCTGGCGCTTTCCCCGGAGTTGCTGCCGTCCTCGCTGGATTTCATCGGACCAAAAAAAGTTGGTAATGTGCCGATTTTTTTGCAGTTTTTTCTGGCGGAAATCAGCCTGGATCTGATGCGCATGGCCGCCATTCATACCCCGGCACCCATGGCTACTGCCCTGGGCGTTATTGCTGCGTTGCTCATCGGCGATGTGGCAGTTAGTATTGGTCTGCTGATTCCGGAGGTTATACTCTATACGGCCATGGCAGCGGTGGGAACCTTTTCCACCCCCAGTTACGAGATGGGCATGGCCAACCGTCTGGTAAGATTGTTTATTCTGATCTGCACAGGTTTTTTCCGTTGGCCAGGTTTTGTTGTCAGTACATTGCTGGCCTTTATTGTACTGGCGTTTACTAAATCATTTAATGTACCCTATCTTTGGCCTCTCATTCCCTTTAATTGGCGTGCCTTGAAAACCATTCTGGTCAGATCGCCGGTGTCGATGCAAAATATTCGCCCCGAAATATTAAGCCCCCGTGATAAACGCCGCCAGGCTGCACCGGCGTTTAAAAGGAGGCGTTAATATTTAGAGCGATCCGCAATACCGGAAATTTATCTTATACCAGATTTATTCCCTTAAATGATGCGCGTAAATACGGCCTTGTTGCCTTCCCAATCGAGACGGTAGCCCATTTTCCTAACAATTTCATTGATGGTGGCCCGGTCCGGCGAATTTTTGTTGAATACTACGGCGTTTTCCAAAGGTGTTCTTTTGCCGTCCACTTTTATGGTTTTCAGTCCGGGAGTGATCATGATATTATCTGCTGGCCGTTCCGGGGTCATGTCCGTTGCTGTCCAGGCTTCAGACACGGACCAGCTGCCGGAAATTTTATCATCCAGCCAGGTGTAGGGCAGGTAGGCGTAACCGTTTTCACCCCAACTGCTGCCCCATGAATTCCTGAGGATCAGGCATTTGTTTTCGGGCAAATCTCCGACGATACCTACCGCATGACCACCCCGTAAATCTCCCTCAGGCAGCGGAAGTACATAATTATCATCCGGTTTAAAATTTTCGCATACCATCAGAGCCAAAATAAAGGGACCTTCATTTTTTAAGGCTTCCCGTATAACATTAATAACCTGACCGCGCTCTTTATCCGCTGAAGAGCAGAGCTGGGCATATGTTTTTATTCTGTAGATTACCGCAGTTTCCAGGGCTGTATCTGTGATTTTAGGGACTTTGGGGGAAGACAGTTCAGTCAGGCCGGAGTAGGGCATGATTGTTTCCGGACAGATTCCGTATTTTTTTAATACCTGCATGGCCACTTTGGGTTGGGTCCCTTCCAGACATGGCATACCGTCATTCTGCTTGCACATACTGTACAGAAATGAGGCGGAAAGCCCTCCCTCAGGATAATCTTCCTGCTTGATCTCTTCATAGGCTTTCAGTGTCCAGGCCGAAGCGCAGGCCACACAGGTGCCCCGATCTTCCTGATCAAATACCGGGGGGAGTTGGGGTCGATAATCGATGGGGACAGGTTTTTCTGCAACTGTGGCGCCGATAAGCTTTTCATAAAGATAATCCCGGGGATCATAGGCAGAGGGAATGAAACTCAGCTTGCGGCCATAATGTATCTGCGGTAGTTTTTCCAAATAGCGGCGCAACTGATAAACTATTTCAAATGACAACTGCTTTACCTCCTTGCCATGTTTACAGTTTTATCAATAATGTATGCGCAAAAATAATATGAGTGACATTTAAACGATTAAGAACATGAATGTTTTATGTAGGATAAAAGGAAATGGGTCGATCACTGGAGAATAATGTATACAAAATAATTGAAGATATTCCCTTATTGAGGATGTCAGGCGGGGAGATATATGATTAAATATTGTGCCAGGTGCGGAAAAGAAATAACCGATAAATCATTCCAGCTGACGCGTTACTGTGATAAATGTCTGCGGGAGAGCAAGGTCAAACATTGCGCCAGGTGCGGGAAAGTAATCAGCGACAAATCGTTCCAGCTGACCAGATACTGTGATGAATGTCTGCGGGAGAGCAAGGTCAAACATTGCACCAATTGCGGGAAAGTAATCACCGACAAATCATTCCAACTGACCAGATACTGTGATGAATGTTTGCGGGAGAGCAAGATCAAACATTGCGCCAATTGCGGGAAAGTAATCACCGACCAATCATTCCACCTGACCAAGTATTGCGATGAATGCATAAAAGAAAACCACCGCCGCAAAAGAATCCGACATAAGAATCCTTATAAAAAACCAACCGGAACCTGATTGTAAAAAAGGATATGATTATAATGTCACCACTTTTGGCTATTTGGCATATATTAAGCTAGAATTACTGAGAGTGGTGATTTTATGGCCATATCCATGAAATATACCCAGCCGGGGACTGCAGGAGGGACGCCGGTATCTTCTCCTGCCGATGCTGCTTATTCATTTTGCCGGACGGATGCCTTCCGTGAACTGGAAAAGATGATCGGCCTGAAATCGGTTAAAAAGACGATTGCGGAAATCAGTGCCTATGCGCTGATTCAGGCCAGGCGCAACCAGCAGTCACTAAAAGCTGATCCGACGGCGCTGCACATGGTTTTTCGCGGTAACCCCGGCACCGGCAAGACCAGTGTGGCACGTATTCTGGGGGGCATTTTCAAGGAAATCGGGATTTTGCCTAAAGGTCATCTGCTGGAGGTGGAACGGGCAGATCTGGTGGGTGAATATATCGGTCATACCGCCCAGAAGACCCGCGAGGTTTTAAAGAAGGCCAACGGGGGCATTCTGTTTATTGATGAAGCCTACACCCTGGCCCGGGGGGGCGGCAAAGACTTCGGTCATGAAGCAATTGCTACGCTGGTAAAGGCGATGGAGGATCAGCGCAATGATTTGATCGTGATTTTGGCTGGCTACTGTCTGGAGATGGATGCTTTTATGCTCAGCAATCCCGGTTTACGTTCCCGCTTTGCACTGCAGATAGATTTTCCCGATTATGACAGTGAAGAACTTTTCAACATCGCTTTGCAGATGTACAATGAACGGGACTATGAATTGAGCAACCGCTGCCGCTGGAAACTGAAATGTAACCTGGATGCGTTTGTCAAATCTCACCATCCCCATAGCGGCAATGCCAGATATGTACGCAACCTGGTGGAAAAATCGGTGCGCCTGCAGGCGCTGCGGCTGGTGGATCGTGAATATTTAAACCGTAAGGACCTGATGACGATCGAAGCCGTCGATCTTCCTTAACCTGGTGCCTGGCACCAAGTTATTAAAAATATTAAGTTATTGGAAAGTGGTGCAAAAAAATTGGATGCTTTACACCTGATCCGTCAGGCAGAAAAGGACATGCAGGGATTGTTTACGTCTTATGAAGAAATCGCTTTCGACAACCAGGCCAAGGTGCTGAAGGCTTTTCAGGATCACCGGGTCAGGGAAGGTCATTTTCAGTTTTCCTCCGGCTATGGCTATGGTGATCTGGGCCGGGATGAACTGGAAAGCATTTATGCTCAGGTTTTCGGGGCGGAGGATGCCATGGTCAGGTCGCAGATCGTATCCGGCACCCATGCCATATCCGCCTGCCTTTTGGCGCTGCTGCGGCCGGGTGAGGAACTGCTGTCATTGGCGGGAAGTCCCTATGATACTCTGTTAAATGTCATCGGTGCCAGAAGTGCGCACCGGGGCAGTCTGATCGAGCGAGGCATAAAATATCGGGAGATTGCCCTGCTGCCTTCCGGAGAAATCGATATGGAGGCCATTCGCAGCGGCATTACGGATAAAACCAAAATGGTTTTGATCCAACGTTCACGCGGTTACAGTTTGCGTCCCGCGCTGGGGGTTGAAAAAATAAGGCAAGCCGCCGAAATCGTCCGGCAGGTTAATCCGAAAACGATCATTTTTGTGGATAACTGTTACGGCGAATTTACTGATCGGTTGGAGCCTACCCAGCTGGGTGCTGACTTGATGGCGGGGTCGCTGATTAAAAACCCGGGCGGAGGACTGGTGCCTTCGGGCGGCTATATTCTAGGGCGCAGTGATCTGGTGGAGGAAGTTGCCTTTCATATAACCGCACCGGGGCTGGGCAAGGAATTGGGCGCCAGCCTGATCAATAACCGTTTGTTGTATCAGGGTTTGTTTATGGCCCCGCATACGGTGCTGCAGGCGCTGAAAACCGCCTGCCTGCTGGCTTGGATATGTGAACAATTTGGTTGTGCAGCATTGCCCCGCTGGAATGAACCGCGCAGCGATATTGTCCAGGCCATCCAAATGTCAGATGCCGCGGCAGTGATCCATTTCTGTCAGATCGTACAGCGCAGTTCGCCGGTTGACAGTGATGTTAAACTGGAATATGGGGATATGCCGGGTTATTCAGATCAAATAGTGATGGCGGCCGGTACCTTTGTGCAGGGTTCCTCTATCGAATTATCCTGTGATGCGCCGCTACGCGAACCATATACGGTATATTTCCAGGGAGCTTTGAGTTATGAACACGGACGTTTCGTTGTCCAACAGATAATCGAGCAGCTGTTGGAAAAAAACAAGAAGAGCAGAGGTTGATCCGGGAATGAATTCTCGTTCTCGGCTGCATTGTATTTAAAAGGGAGGTTATATTTATGCATACCGGAGCAGTTGTATTGGCCATCATTGTTATCCTGGTTGGCATCGCCGGTATATTTATACCGTATATTCCGGGAATTCCGCTGATTTTTATTGCTATTTTGGCGTATGGATGGTATGAGGGCTTTCAACATATCACGGCCTATTATATTGCTTTCATGGCTGCACTGACTGTTTTAGCCTTGGTGGTTGATTATCTTTCGGCTACTCTGGGTGCTAAATATTTCGGCTCCAGCAAGTATGGAATTTATGGAGCATTGCTGGGTACGTTGCTGGGCATTATTATTTTCGCTCCCATCGGAATATTTGTGGGTCCTTTTTTAGGAGCAATGGTCGGTGAAATGATGGCCGGCAAGGATATAAATGCAGCGGCGAAAACCTCCCTTGGAACCATTGCCGGTTTGTTCTCCGGAATTGCTTTTAATCTGGTACTGGGACTGGTAATGTTTATTTCTTTTTTAATCATCATCTTTTAATTGCATGACAAACATTAATATGCTAACCTAATCAAATCGGAACAGGCAAATGGGGGGTATTGGCGTGGATAAAGAATATATCATTAAAAAATGCAAAGAAGAAAATGTTAAATTCATCAGGCTGCAGTTTACTGACATCGTGGGTGTTTTTAAAGCTATTTCCATTACGGTGGATCAATTGGAAAAGGCTCTTGATGGGGAACTGATGTTTGATGGATCATCGATAGAAGGATTCGTAAGGATCGAAGAATCGGATATGTATTTGAAGCCAGACCCCGATACATTTACAGTTTTACCCTGGAACAGTCTGACCTCAGCCGGCAAAACGGCCCGTATTATCTGTGACATCTATAATTACGATGATACTCCTTTCGAGGGAAGTCCGCGCTATATACTGCAGAAAACCTTACGGGAAGCTGCTGAAATGGGCTATACCATGCAGGTGGGGCCGGAACCGGAGTTCTTCCTTTTTAATCTGGATGAAAACGGGCAGCCTACGCTGAAAACCAACGACAAGGCCAGCTATTTTGACCTGCCGCCGGTGGACAAAGGGGAAGAAGCCCGCCGCGATATGGTGGAAGTGCTGCAGACGCTGGGATTTGAGATCGAAGCAGCTCACCACGAAGTAGCTCCCGGCCAGCACGAAATTGATTTTAAATATACCGACGCCCTCAAAACAGCCGACAATATTATGACTTTTCGGGTGGCAATCCGGATCGTGGCCCAGAACCATGGGCTGCATGCCACGTTTATGCCCAAACCGGTTTTTGGCATTGCCGGCTCGGGGATGCATATGCATTGTTCCTTGTTTAGAGACGGCGAAAACATCTTTTATGATGATAGCCGGGAAGACGGACTCAGCGATACCTGCCGCTATTTTATCGGCGGCGTCCTCAAGCGTGCCCGGGCCATCTGCGCCATTACCAACCCGACCGTCAATTCCTACAAACGGTTGGTACCCGGTTACGAAGCCCCGGTCTATATCGCCTGGTCATACAAAAATCGCAGTCCCCTAATCAGGATTCCGGCCCGCCGCGGCATCGGCACCCGCATCGAAGTACGCAATCCCGACCCCAGCTGCAATCCTTACCTGGGTTTGGCGGTCATTTTGAAAGCGGGATTGCACGGGATCAAAAACCAGATCGCTCCGCCCGAACCGGTGGAACAAAATATTTATGAAATGGATCTGGCCACCCGCAAACAACAGGGGATATCCTCCCTGCCGGAAAACCTCTATGAAGCGCTGGATGAGCTGAGCAAAGATGAAATCATCAAGGAAGCTCTGGGCCAGCACGTTTATTCCCGCTTTGTTGCCGCCAAGATGAAGGAATGGGAAAACTACAGTTCGCGGGTGTATGATTGGGAGATAGAGGAGTATTTGGCCAAATTCTAACCCACCCCCCCCCAGACCGACGACGGAAGTGAATATCTGCGTTGCTGCAAACAGGCCGCTCAATCAACGTACCTTGTGTACGTCTCAATCGCGGCCTGTTTTTGCGCCTTGATCTTCGCTCCCGTCGTCGGTCTGCTAAACGGAAGTGA
>JAAYCZ010000138.1 GCA_012729495.1 Syntrophomonadaceae bacterium
GCTGTTTGGCTGTTGAAGATCTGAGCTGTTTTGCATCTGCAAAATAGCTATTTTTTTATAAAACAGTATAATATATATGGCAAGGAGGTTATTAAGCTATGAAGGAGACAAAATCCCCGCAAGGGGGATATCATATATTAACCTACGGCTGTCAGATGAATTCCCGTGATACAGAGATAATCGGCGGTTTGCTGGAGCAAGAAGGATATAGCAAGGTTCCTCTGGAAGAGGCTGAACTGGTCGTCTTTAATACCTGCAGCGTACGCCATTCCGCCGAGAACAAGGTCTACGGCAAACTGGGCGAAGTTATGAAAATCAAACGCAGCCAACCCGGAATGATCGTCGCCTTCGGCGGCTGCATGGCGCAATTGCCGGAGGTAGTCCAGAAGCTGAAACGCAAAGGGGTGGATATTGTTTTCGGTACCCACAACCTGCACCAGTTGCCTGTTTTGCTGGACAGAATCAAATCCGGTGAAAACCAAGTAATTGAAGTTTGGAACCGACACGGGGAAATTATCGAGAATTTGCCTTCCACCAGACGGGAAGGGGTCAGTGCCTTTGTCAATATCATGTACGGCTGCAACAATTTCTGCAGTTACTGCATCGTTCCCTATACCCGGGGCCGGGAACGCAGCCGCAGTGCCCGTGATATTGTAAGGGAAATGGAACAACTGGCTGGTGAAGGGTTTAAGGAAGTCACGCTGCTGGGACAGAATGTAAACTCCTATGGGCGGGGGGCCAGTGAGATTATGGATTTTGCCGGGTTATTGCAACTGGCAGACAAAGTTGATGGTCTGGAGCGGATCCGTTTTATGACATCCCATCCCAAGGATATGTCGGATGCGCTGATCGATACGATCGCGGCAGGAGAAAAACTCTGTGAGCATATCCATGTACCTTTGCAGGCGGGTAGCAACCGGGTGTTGAAACGCATGAACCGCGGTTATACGCGTGAACATTACCTGGAACTGGTGCATAAAATGCGCGAGCGTATCCCCGGGGTATCGGTTACCTCTGATTTGATTGTAGGATTTCCCGGGGAAAGCGAAGCTGATTTTGCGGATACCTTGGATATGGTGGAAAAGGTGCGCTTTGATGCTGCCTTTACCTTTATGTATTCCGTACGGACCGGCACCCGGGCGGCGAACTTTGAAGATCAGATCGAATTGCCGGTGAAACAAGAACGGCTGATGCAGCTAAATAAATTACAATATGATATTGCACTGCAGAAAAATCAGGCTTTGGAGGGCCGGACCCTGGAAATCCTGGTGGATGGGCCCAGCAAGACCAATCCCGAGCGCTTGACAGGCAGAACCCGTACTAATCATATCGTAATATTTTCTGGGCCAAAGGATTTAATTGGCCAGTTGATTAATGTTAAAATAACTGCAGGGAAGACATTTTCAATTTTTGGAGAAATACCGGCGGATTAAAATTTAGTTCCGCTATTTACCCGCCCGTATCTGGTGGGGCAGGGAAGAAGGAGATTTTCGGAATTTAAATTAGCTCTGCTATTTAACCACAAGAATTGAAGAATTAAGAATTATTGCCCATAAATATTAAGGAGGAGAAACCTATGACAACCGAAGAAATCATCAAAATGGCTTTTGAACTTGGCAATGCCATTGCCCAATCCAAGGAAGTTGATGCATTAAGAGAAATGCAGGTTAAACTCAGTGAAGATTCTGCCGCATACGGACTGATCATGCGTTATCAAGAAGCCCAGACGCAAATGGAAAACAAATTGCAGGACGGCATGAATGTTACCCAGCAAGAGGAAGAGAATATCGAGGTCATAGAACAGGAGATCAACAAAAATCCGCTGATTCAGGAACTGATCAGTGTACAGGAGAAGTTTGACAATCTCATGCAGGGAGTTTACTTTGCCTTAAATCAGGCCATATCCGGTGGCGATACTTGTTCTTCCGGATGCGATTCCTGCGGCGGTGGCTGCGGTGTAATGTAAGGCAATAAATCTTGCAAAATCTTGTATTTTAAAAGGCTTGATCTGTTGATCTAAGCCTTTTCTCATACGGAGAGGGAGGGTCGGTTTGTCCAAATTCACACCCATGATCGAACAATATCTGGATGTCAAATCCAAGCATCAGGATGCCATCTTGTTTTTCCGATTGGGCGATTTTTACGAAATGTTTTTTGAAGATGCAGTGCTGGCTGCTCGGGAACTGGAAATCGTACTGACCTCCCGTGACGGTGGACAGCAAAAGGTTCCCATGTGCGGAATCCCTTATCATGCCGTCAATAATTACCTGCCGCGCCTGATCAGCCGCGGGTATAAAGTGGCCATCTGTGAGCAGGTTGAAGATCCCAAACAGGCCAGCGGAATCGTCAAACGCGAAGTCACCCGTATCATAAGTCCCGGGACGATAATAGAAGATTTCATGCTTGATGAAGGTGCCAACAATTATCTGGCCGCAGTTGATATTAATGAAGAAACGATCGGTTTTGCTTATATTGATATCTCCACCGGTGAATTTCAGTTAACTGAAATTAACAGCAAAAATGCCCTACAGGATCTGCAGGCCGAATTGCAGCGGGTAGCACCGGCCGAGTGTTTGCTTTCTGCCCGCCTGACCCGTAATTCTTTATGGGAAGACAAGCCCCTGGGCAATGACTTTTTATTTACCGGTTTTCCCGATGATGATCTGGATCTGCAGCAAAGCCGTCAGGTGCTCTCTGCTCATTTCGGACAGGAATCACTTGATGAATGGGAGATTACAGGCTGTCATGCCGGGGCCCTGGCTGCGGCAATGATCGTTAGTTTTCTTTATACGACCCAGAAAAGCCGCTTGTTGCATATAGACAGGCTGCAGATCTATCGCAGCAGTGATTACATGGAACTGGACGGTTTTACCCGCCGTAACCTGGAACTAACCTCCACCATCCGCCAGAACCGCAAAGAAGGATCACTGCTCGATATTCTCGATCAATGCCGCACCCCTATGGGCAAGCGTGCCCTGCGCCGCTGGCTGGAACAGCCGCTGATGAACCTGGAAGCAATTAATAAACGCCTGGACGGGGTTGAAGAACTGTGGGCTGATATTAGCCTGCGCCAGTCCGGGCGGGATCTGGTCAATAAAATCTACGATCTGGAAAGATTAAGCGGCAAACTGGGTAGTCCCCTGCTAAATCCCCGGGATTTGCTGGCGCTGAAACAATCCCTGGCACTTTTACCGGCGGTCAAGGATATCCTTCGGGACAGCCGCAGTGAGATCCTCAGGGAAATTGCTGCTCTTGATCCGCTGGCCGAAGTATATGATATCATCGATTCCGCCATAGATGAAGAGGCTCCGTTGACGGTACGGGAAGGCGGTATTATCAAAAGCGGATACCGGGAGGATATTGATGAACTGAAGGCCCTGGGCGCTCAGGGCAAGAACTTCCTGCTGGAGTACGAAAACCGGGAAAAAACCCGCACCGGCATGAAATATCTTAAGGTCGGCTACAACAAGGTTTTCGGTTATTACATTGAAGTCAGCAAATCGAATCTGAGCATGGTGCCGGCCGATTACATACGTAAACAAACCCTGGTCAATACGGAACGTTACATAACCGAAGAATTAAAAAATTATGAAGATAAAATTCTGGGAGCCCATGAAAAGCTTTACCTGCTGGAATACGATTGCTTTATGGAAATTAAACAAAAGCTGGAGCCTTTTATTCCCGCGATTCAAGCCAGCGCCAAGGCGGTGGCGGAGCTTGATTGTCTGCTCTCCCTGGCCCAGGTTGCTTTTCTGAATGATTATATCCGTCCCCATTTAACCCGGGATGGCAGACTTGAGATTAAAGCAGGTCGTCACCCGGTGGTGGAGCAATCACTTAATGATACCCGCTTTGTTCCCAATGATATAATGATGGACAACCGGGACAATCGCTTTGCCATTATCACCGGCCCCAATATGGGCGGCAAGAGCACCTATATGCGTCAGGCCGCATTAATAAATATTATGGCCCAGATTGGCAGTTTCGTTCCGGCCGATGAAGCCCGGATCAGTATCGTGGATCGGGTTTTTACCAGAGTAGGGGCGGCCGATGACCTGTCAGCCGGGCAGAGTACTTTTATGGTGGAAATGGTGGAATTGGCCCATATTTTAAACCATGCCACCGCCAACAGTCTGATAATTCTCGATGAGATCGGCCGCGGCACCAGCACCTATGACGGACTGAGCATCGCCCAGGCGGTCAGTGAATATATTCATGACAAAGTCAAAGCCCGCACTCTTTTTGCCACCCATTACCATGAGCTGACCCGGCTGGCAGAAGAGAAAAAGGGGATCGTAAACCTCTCGGTTTCGGTTATGGAATCAGTAGATACGGTGACGTTTTTAAAAAAAGTTTTGCCTGGCAAAGCGGACAAGAGCTACGGTATACACGTAGCCCAGATGGCCGGTTTGCCGCGCACGGTCATTGACCGGTCCTATGAAGTCCTGGCCGCATTGGAGAGTGCCGAAATACCGGCCCGACATCCTGAGGTACAGCAGATTAGCCTTTTCGAGGAGGGACCGAATGAAATTCTGGAAGAACTGGATCATCTCGATCTGGACAGCCTGAGTGCCCGCGAAGCCTTGATGATCCTTTACAGTTGGAAAGAAAAACGCAGGGGGTGAAAACATGTTGATCGGTATTGATGTAGGCGGTACTTTTACCGACGGGGTGCTGTTTGACCACCAGCAGTCCCAAATTATGAAAACGGTGAAAGTGCCAACTCGCAGCCAACAGCTGCAGTCCAGTCTGCTGGAAGTATTGGACAATTTGCTTTCGGGTCGGGATAGGGCAGGGATACAAAGAATTGTGCTGAGTACGACCCTGGTGACCAACCTGCTGGCTACCAAAGCAGGCGAACCGCCGGCCTTGATCTTGATCCCCGGCCCGGGCCTTCCCTTTTCATATCTACAAATATTTCCACGTACTTTTATTGTCAAAGGCGCCATCGATTTTCGCGGTCGGGAAACGGAAAAGCTTGAGCGCCAGGAAATCGAAGCTATAGTAGAAGAGATTCGCGCCAGCGGCTTAAGGAAAATCGCCGTGGTTGGGAAATTTTCCAACCGCAATCCCCACCACGAACAAACCATCCGTGACATCATCGGGGAAAAATATCCGCAGGCAGAGGTGGGAATAGGCTCCGAACTGGCCGGGCAATTAAATTATCTGCGCCGTATCGCCACTTCCTATTATTCGCTGCTGACCCGGGAACGCTGGGCAGGGTTTGCCCATGACATTGAAAAGGCTATACAGGAACGAGGTCTGGCCAAGGTTCCGCTGGATATCCTCAAAGCCGACGGCGGTACCATGCCCCTGCAGCATGCGCTGCAGTATCCCTGTGAAACGATTCTGTCCGGGCCGGCGGCCAGCACCATGGGTGCGGCGGCGGTGACCGGCCAGGCTGCTACCGCCGTGGTTCTGGACATCGGCGGCACCACCACCGACATCTCCCTGCTGCTGGACGGGCAGCCCCTCTATGCTTCGCGGGGAGCACGCATCAACGAAAACTTTACCCATATCAAGGCCATTTCGACCCGCTCGCTGCCCCTGGGTGGTGACAGTCCGGTCTGCTATAAGCCGGACAGGGGAATTTATATAGATCCGGTCAGAAGAGGACCGGCAGCCTGTTTTGGCGGAGATAATGCAACCATAACGGATATTTTTAACTGTAAATACGAACTGAGTGTAGGCGAAGCTGAAAAATCCCGGCAAAGTCTGCAGCGTTTGCAGGCGCAAGCGAACCTCGACGCAGCAGCGCTGCTGGAAGCAGTGGAGAACATGGTTATGGTACAGTTGCTGTCTGCTATGGAGAATATTTTTAGCGAATGGGAAAATGAACCCGCCTATCGTGTCTGGGAAGTGGTGCATAACCGTAAATTTGAAGTCAAACGAATTATTGGTATCGGCGCCGCGGCAGGTGCCATTGTTCCGGTACTGGCCGCCAGGATGAAAGCGGATAGCTTTATCCATGCCCTGGCACCGATTGCCAATGCCCTGGGTGCCGCTGTAGCCCGGCCTACCCTGGCCTTTAATCTGCATATCGATACCGAGAAAGGATATTACTTTACCGACCATGACGGGATAGGCGGAACGATCCGTAAAGGCGCCGGCCTGCAGATGGAGGATGCTCAAAAGCTGGCCGGAGAAGTGATGCAGCAGTTGGCGCAGCAGAGGGGGTTGGCAGAGTATACCGGCGAGGCCGAATTTACCCGGGAAGAGCAATTTAATATGATCCGCGGCTGGGATCGAACCGGCAAGATATTTGAACTGGGGATGCAGATCAAGCCCGGGTTCATCAAAGAGTTTGAGGAGGGGTCGTTATGAATAACACCGGCGTAATTTTTTTCCCGGCCTTTGATTGGGCCATATCACCGACCCATCCGGAACGTGAAGAACGGTTGCTATATACCCGGGATCAGATCTTTGAAGAAGGCATCATGGATCTGCCCAATATACATGAATTCAAACCGCGCCTGGCGGAAAAGAAAGATATCGCCCGGGTGCACTTCTGTGTCCCCAATGTGGACGCCCAGATCACCGCTGCCCACCTGGTTTCGGCAGGATCTGCGCTGGTGATTGCGGATGCGGTCATAAAGGGGGAGGTGGACAACGGTTTTTCCATCGCCCGTCCGCCCGGTCACCATGCCATGACCGTAGCCCACGGCAACCGCGGCTTTTGCAATATCAATAATGAAGCCATCATGATCGAATACATCCGCAACAAATACGGGCTGCGCAAAATTGCGGTGGTGGATACCGATGTGCATCACGGTGACGGCAGCCAGGAAATATTCTATGACGACCCTGATATTCTGTTTATTTCCTTCCATCAGGATGGCCGGACCCTATATCCGGGCAGCGGCTTTGTCTACGAACTGGGCGGGCCCATGGCCTGGGGCAGCACCATCAATATCCCGCTGCCGCCCAATACGACCGATGCCGGTATCCTGCGCGTGCTGGACAATCTGGTTCTGCCCATTTTGGAGGAATTCGAGCCGGAGTTGATCGTCAACTCTGCCGGACAGGACAATCATTACACCGATCCGTTGGCCAATATGCGTTTTACCGCCCACGGCTACGCCGAGCTGAATCGCCGCCTGGCCCCGGACATTGCTGTTCTCGAAGGAGGCTACTCGGTGGAAACGGCCCTGCCTTATGTCAATATGGCTCTGCTGATGGCCATGGCCGGGATTGATTACTCCAATCTGCGCGAACCCGATTATAAATCGGAGTTGTTTAAAGAAGACCCCCGCCATATCGAATATATTGATCAGCTTATTTCCCATCAGCTGATTAATTTCCGCAGCCGGCAGCAGCATATTGAAGAAAATATTAAAAAATATGGCCGCGAATACAGTGAACACCAGCAGATCTATTATGATACCGACGGAATCAGTGAGGATCAGTCACGCCGTCTGAGAATCTGCCCGGCTTGCCCCGGATGGCGAATAATTGATTCTTCTGCCCGCCATCGCAACGGTAAAAAGTATCACGTCTTTTGCATCAGTGTACCGGCCTTTGCCTGTCCCGACTGCCGGAGGGAGGCCCTAAATGCCTACAAGGATGTGGCTGCATACAATAACAATTTTGATTTTGTCTATCTGCAGGATCGCGCCAATGATCGTTATATTGCGCTGGACAAGGCCAAAGGACGGGAAGAGGTTTACGAATAAATGGGTATAAAACTGCTGGAAGAAAACTTGATCAACCAGATCGCGGCCGGTGAGGTTATTGAAAGACCGGCATCAGTGGTGAAAGAACTGGTGGAAAATGCGATTGACGCCGGCAGCACCCGCATTAATGTTAAAATCGCCGGGGGCGGGCTGGAAATGATCGAAGTGGAAGACAACGGCTGTGGGATCCCGGTTGAGGATATTGAAATGGCGTTGCAGCGTCATGCCACCAGCAAAATTACCCTCCCGGAAGATCTGTTCAGGATCAGCACGATGGGTTTTCGCGGGGAAGCGCTGCCCAGTATTGCCTCCATCGCCCGGTTTGATATCTACAGCCGGCAAAGAGATGAAACCGGGGTGGAACTGCATGCGGAGGGCGGCAATGAAATCAGCAGGCGTCCCTATGCCGGCGCGGAAGGTACCCGAATCGTAGTTCGGGAGTTGTTTTATAACACCCCGGCGCGCAAGAAATTCATCAAGTCTCCGGTAGGCGAACAGACCCATATTTATGATACGGTCAGCCGTCTGGCTCTGTCACGGCCTGATATTTCCTTCATGTTTGCCAGTGAAAAGAAACTGTATTTCAAGACCCCGGGCAGCGGCATGCTGCGGGATGCTCTGATTGCCATCAATGGAAAAGATTTTGCAGATCGGTTTATTGATTTCCAAGTGGGCGGGGATAAATATAGCGTGGCCGGACTGCTTTCCAAACCAGAATTTCGCCGGCAAAACCGCAAAAATCAGATATTCTTTGTCAATCAGCGTCTGATTAAAAGTCCCATGCTTAACCGGGCGGTGGACGAAGGTTACCGGGGATTGCTGCTGGCGCGGGAATATCCCGGAGTAATTATATATTTGACGGTCAACTATAACGATGTGGATATCAATGTCCATCCCCAGAAGTCAGAAGTAAGATTCCGTGATGAGAGCGAGGTCTTCAGGGTGGTTAGCCACGCCATCCGTGATGCTGTCAACGGCCTGGCCTATACCATGGGAGAGGCGGCCTGGGGAGATAAAATAGCTGAAACGGAGGCTGTCTTTCAACCGGAAATTTATCCTGAAAAATCAAGGCCATATTTACTGCCTCCCCGAGCTTTTGAGCAGACGTTTACATTTGATTTTCCCCGCCGGGAGAGCCGGACGGAAACGATATCACCACAGCCGGGCGGGGAAGTAACACTATCGGGAGACCAGGGAGCATATCGGTTGATTGGGCAGTGTTTTAATGCTTATTTGCTGGTGGAAACCGAAGACAAACTGTGGCTCATCGATCAGCATGCTGCCCATGAACGCATTATGTACAACCGCTTGCGCTCGCAAATTGCCAGTGCGGCTGTCGCTGCACAGCTACTGGCTTTTCCGCTGGGACTTGATCTGTCTGTGGCCCAGATGGACAGGCTGGAAGCCAATCGCGATATTTTCGAAGCCATCGGTCTTCATTTTGACATCCTGGGGCCGGACAGCATCGCTATCCGTTCCGCTCCGCCCTCCATTCAGGGGCAGGAGAGTGAGCTGCTGCTGGAAATCCTGGAGATGATCGGGGACAACCAGCATCCGGATATTCATGACGAAGCCATTTGCATGATGGCCTGCAAGCAGGCGGTCAAAGCCAATCAGTTATTGAGCCGGGCGGAAATGGAGAAGCTAATCAGTGAGCTTTTGCAGACCGAGGATTATCTGCATTGTCCGCACGGGCGGCCGACTTTCATGGAGATCAGCCGCAGCGAC
>JAAYCZ010000139.1 GCA_012729495.1 Syntrophomonadaceae bacterium
ATGGGAAAAATTTCGGAGCGGGATCAGGTTATCATTCAGAATATGGCCGGATCGATCGTAAACCAGCTGTTGCGTTCCCCGGTACTGAAAATGAAAGAAATGGCAGTCAGCAACCAAGGCCACCTGTATGCGGAAGTAGTGAAAAAAATTTTTGATTTGGATGTTGATTGCGAGGAAGAGGAAAATAATGCAGGTTTTAAGATTGGGAACGCGGGGCAGTAAACTGGCCTTATGGCAGGCAGAATACGTTGCCCGTGAATTATCCAGTCACCTGGCCGGAGTGGAAATAAAGATCGTAACCATTAAAACCAAAGGTGACAAGATAATGGATGTGCCCCTGGCTCAAATCGGAGACAAGGGCTTGTTTACCCATGAAATTGAAAATGAATTGCTTAACGGCAAAATTGATATGGCTGTGCACAGCATGAAAGATCTGCCTTCGCTTTTGGGTGAGGGCTTATGTTTAGGTGCTGTTTTGCCCCGCGAAAATCCACAAGATGTACTAATATCTACCCGCCATCAAAGTCTGGCCGCTTTACCGGCCGGAGCCGTAATTGGAACTTCAAGTCTGCGTCGGGCGGCCCAGTTAAAAAAACTGCGGCCGGATATAAAGTTGGTCAATATGCGGGGAAATGTTGAAACCAGAATCAGAAAGATGCGGGAACAAGGACTGGACGGAATCATTCTGGCTTATGCCGGTGTAAAAAGACTGGGGTATGATAAATTTATCAGCGAAATTATTGCTGCGCAAGATATCCTGCCTGCGGTTGGACAAGGTGCCGTGGCAATTGAACTGCGATCGGATGATCAAGCAACTTCGCGGTTGGTGCAAACCATTAATGACTATGATACCTGGCTCGAAACTACCGCCGAGCGTGCATTTTTAGCCCGTCTCGAAGGCGGTTGCCAGGTACCGATCGCCTGTCTGGCCAGAAAGGAAGAAGAGCAGGTAAGAATCAACGGTCTGGTTGCTTCACTGGATGGCAGCAAGATGTATAAAGCTGCAACGGAGTGCGGTTTTGATGATGTTGCTGCCAGCGGTCGGCAGCTGGCGGAGCAGCTGCTGGCAATGGGAGCCGATAAGATTCTGGATGAAATCAGATTACAGGGAGAATGATCATGGAGCAAAAGGGATTTGTATACCTGGTTGGCGCCGGTCCGGGTGATCCCGGTTTATTTACCATCAAAGGCAAAGAACTGCTGGCACGGGCGGAAGTGGTGATATATGATCGCCTGGTGAGCCCGGAAATCGTTGCCTGGGCCAATCCGCAGGCGGAATTGATCTACGTTGGCAAAGAATCCAGCCGCCATACCCTGAGTCAGGATGAAATCAATGCCCTATTGGCACAGAAAGCTGCGCAGGGAAAAATGGTGGTCAGACTGAAGGGCGGAGATCCTTTTGTATTTGGCCGGGGTGGAGAGGAAGCATTATATGTCAGGGAGCAGGGCATTGATTTTGCGGTTGTACCCGGTATTAGTTCGGCGATAGCCGTACCTGCCTATGCCGGTATTCCGGTTACGCACCGTGATGCGACTTCCAGTTTTGCGGTGATAACCGGACATGAAAAACCGGGCAAAGAAGTGAGTTCTATCAACTGGAAACTTATATCCACCGGCATTGGCACCCTGGTTTTCCTGATGGGAGTAGAGAATCTTGAATATATTGTTCGAAATCTCTTGGAAAATGGCCGCAGCCCTGAGACTCCGGTGGCTTTGATCAGAAGAGGAACCATGCCCGATCAGGAAGTTGTCAGCGGCAGGTTGGATAATATCGTCGCCCGGGTGCGGGCAGCTGGATTAAAACCTCCGGCAATAATTATTGTAGGGGAAACGGTGGAACTGCGCCAAGAACTCAGTTGGTGGGAAACAGGCCCACTGTGGGGCAAGCGGATTTTGGTAACCAGATCACGCCACCAGGCCAGCGTGTTGGTTAAGAAAATACGGGAATTGGGCGGGGATGCCATCGAGTTTCCCACTATCGAAATCGCAGAAGAAGAGAATTTGGGTGAGCTTCATAAAGCTTTTGACCATATTGAATCATATCATTGGATCATATTCACAAGTGTTAACGCGGTAGATATATTTTTCCGGGAATTAAGCAACCAGGGTCACGATATTCGCAGTCTGGCAGGAATTAAGATAGGTGCCATCGGGCCGGCAACGGCAGCACGTCTGCAGAAATATGGACTGCTGGTGGAGCTGGTACCGGAAGAATATCAGGCGGAAGGGATAATCAAAGAATTACAGACCATAATTAAACCCGGACAGAAGGTACTTTTGCCCCGGGCCAGAGGAGCACGCGACATATTGCCGATTCAACTGGGGAAATTAGGGGCAATGGTGGAAGAAATCTGCTTATATCAAGCAATCGTTCCCCGCAGTTTGAATCGCTTAAGCATTGCAGCAATGCTGGAACAACCCATTGATTATATTACCTTTACCAGCTCTTCGACGGTAACCAATTTTGTTGACATAATAGGCAACCAACAGGCTGAGGAGCTGGGCCGCAGGGTAAAAGTTGCCTGTATCGGGCCGATTACAGCTGAAAAAGCACGAGAAAATGGTTTGCAAGTAGATATTACTGCTCGTGAATATACCATCGATGGCCTGCTACAATCCATTCTGGTTGACCTGGCAGACAGGAATTGATTATTCGGTATCATTAGTTAGGGGGATTAGAATGCTGGTTTCTTGGAATACCACCAATCAATGCAATATGTTTTGTGATCATTGCTACCGCGATGCAGGGGCGAAATTTGATGACGAACTGACTACCGCCGAAGCCAAAAAATTGATTGATGAAATCAAAAAAGCTGGGTTTAAAATCATGATTTTCAGTGGGGGAGAATCATTAATGCGCCCGGATATATATGAACTGGGCAGTTATGCCTGCCGGCAGGGCCTGCGTGCCGTACTGGGAACCAACGGTACCCTGATTACCCCGGAAGTGGCCCGAAATCTGAAACAGGCTGGGTTTATGGCAGCCGGAGTAAGTCTGGACAGCTTGGTACCCCAAAAAAACAATGACTTCCGAAAACTGGATAATGCCTATGCCTTAACTATTCAGGGAATGTTAAATCTCAAGGAAGCCGGGGTTCCTTTTCAGATTCATACTACTGTGATGGACTGGAATGTAGCTGAACTGGAAGAGTTAACTGATTTTGCCGTACAGATCGGGGCGATAGCCCATCATGTCTTTTTCCTGGTGCCGACCGGACGGGGGGCTAATATTGAAGAAGAAGCGCTACGGGTAGTCGAATATGAAAAAACCCTGGCTCGTTTAATGGAGAAACAAAAACACGTGCCGATTGAAATAAAACCTACCTGTGCACCGCAATTCATCCGGGTGGCTGATAAAAAGGGAATAACCATACGCTTTTCCAGGGGATGCCTGGCGGGAATAAGCTATTGTATAATAAGTCCCAAAGGTGACGTACAGCCCTGCGCTTACATGGATATGCAATTAGGCAATGTCAGGGATATGCCGTTTGATAAAATATGGGCGGAAAACCCGATTCTAAAAGAGCTGAGAAGTGCACAATACGGCGGCAAATGCGGGATTTGTGATTACCAGGAAAGATGCGGGGGTTGCCGGGCGCGGGCCAATTATTATAATGGCAGCATCATGGCCGAAGACAGCTGGTGCCTGTATCAGCCTCGCCAAGAGGTTTAAAAGATATGTCACTTGACCGGATAGACCGCTTAATACTCGATATTTTGCAGAATGCACTGCCATTGACCTGTCAGCCTTTTGCAGATATCGCCCTGCAGTTGGAAATCAGTGAAGACGAGGTCATCAGACGTATTGCGGTGATGAAAGAAACGGGTTTGATCCGGCGTATCGGAGGAATCATGAATTCGCAGCAGCTGGGCTATTTTTCAACTCTTTGTGCCCTGTCAGTACCAGCCGAAAGAATTGATGAAGTAGCCGAAAAGATAAATCGATTGGCAGGCGTAACTCATAATTACCTGCGCGATCATCATTATAATATTTGGTTTACAATCACAGCACCTTCCCAATCTGATGCGGAAAAACAGTTGCAAGAACTGGAACAAGATTGCGGGCTGTCGATACTGTCCATGCCGGCCCGAAAATTATACAAAATCAAGGTCTCTTTCGATATGGGGGATAAACCATGATATATGATGAAAAGGATTTGCAGATCATTAAATTCCTTCAGGGTGATATACCCCTTGAACCCCGTCCGCTAAAAAACCTGGCGCTTGCTTTGCGGATGTCTGAAGATGAAGTCCTGGAGTGCATTAAAGATTTTAAGGCTCGGGGCATCATGCGCAGATGGGGAGCGGTCCTCAGGCATCAAAAAGCCGGTTACGGGAATAATGCTATGGTAGCCTGGAAAGTTACCCCTGAGGAAGCTGACCAGGCAGGCGAAATCATGGCTGCCGCTAAACAAATCAGCCACTGTTACCTGCGCGAGGTCAGCCCCGATTTTGGTTACAATATGTTTTCCATGGTTCATGGCCGCAGTACACAGGAACTGGAGAGTACAATTGAAAGTATTGCTGAACTGACAGGTTTGGATGACTATGTTATCCTGAGGAGTGTACGTGAACTTAAAAAGGTAAGCATGCGCTTTTTCGATTAATATAATACAGGCCTGGCATTGACTGTCAACTGTGAATGGGGGAAATGCGATTGAAAACTACCAGATCAGAAAAATTATATCAGCAGGCGCTCCAATTAATGCCTGGCGGTGTAAACAGCCCGGTACGCGCATTTAAGTCGGTGGGCATGGACCCGCTAATTATGAAAAGGGGCAGCGGCTGCAGGATTTATGATGAAGATGATAATGAATTTATTGATTATGTGGGCTCCTGGGGACCTCTTATTCTGGGGCATTGTAATCCGGCAGTAGTGGAAGCGATTGCAGCCGCCGCTAAAAATGGCAGTAGTTTTGGTGCCACCTGTGCCCGGGAAATAGAACTGGCCGAAATGATATGTGAGGCGTTTCCTTCCATCGATAAGGTACGGATGGTTAACTCGGGAACTGAGGCCACCATGAGCGCCATCCGCCTGGCGCGGGCTTATACCGGGCGCAACAAGATCATAAAATTTGAAGGCTGTTATCACGGCCATGCTGACGCTTTTCTGGTTAAGGCCGGTTCAGGTATGCTTACCACCGGCAGTCAGTCCAGTCCCGGCATACCCAGATCCATTACCGAACATACCCTGCTTTGCAAATATAATGACATTGAATCAGTAAAAAAAGCATTTATGCAGTTTGGCCCTGATATTGCCGCAGTTATAATTGAACCGGTGGCAGGCAATATGGGACTGATTCCGGCAGAAATTGAATTTTTAACAGCTGTCCGCGAAATTACCAGTATGTATGGCAGCATTCTTATATTTGACGAAGTCATTACCGGGTTTAGACTTTGTTACGGCGGGGTTCAAAATATAACCGGCATAATTCCTGATTTAACCACCCTGGGTAAAATAATCGGCGGAGGGCTGCCAGTCGGGGCATACGGAGGCAGACGCGAAATAATGGACAGGGTAGCTCCACAGGGGGAAGTATACCAGGCCGGAACCCTTGCCGGCAATCCGCTGGCCATGACAGCCGGTATTGCTACTTTAAAACAGTTAAAAGATGGTGAACTATATGACCGTTTGGAAGTTCTGGGGTATTTGCTGGCCGGGAAAATAAGGACTTTGTTCGAAGCGCATGACTTATATTATACAATCAAGAGATTGGGTTCCATGTTCTGCATTTTCTTTACGGAAGAAGAAGTTTACGATTATGAATCGGTACAAAGCTGCAATACCGGTCAATATGCTACTTTCTACCGGAATTTGCTGAATTGCGGCGTTTATTTACCGCCATCACAGTTTGAAGTTTCTTTCATTTCCAGCGCCCATGATCTGAAGGATATCGATATAACCCTGGAAGCGATGGGGAAGGCCTTGGATATGATGAAATAGGGGGAGGCATATTGCAGGAGAGTTTATATGACTGGGAATGGTTTGTAAATAATTTTGAAACCATCAGCCAGATTGATTTGAGTGCATATAAAAGGCCGCAAATGGAAAGACGGATTAATAATTTCATGCGAATCGCCGGATGCACTGATTACAGATCTTTTGTCAGCTTGTTAAACGCAGACGCTGAAATATGTCATAAATTTATGGAGTATATAACCATAAACGTTTCAGAGTTTTTTCGCAATCCTGATTACTGGAGGATTCTTGAACAAGATATAATCCCGCAGCTTTTGCAGCAGCGGCCGCTGCTTAAGGTCTGGAGCGCGGGCTGTTCCACCGGAGAAGAGGCTTATTCGCTGGCCATGCTTTTTCAAGCCAGGTTTCCCGGTCATGTACAAAGCATCAAAGCCACTGATTTGGATCGGGAAGTTCTGAAAAAAGCAGCTCGAGCTTTGTATCCAAATAAAGTTGTCAGGACTTTACCGGATCCCTATTTGCAAAGATATATGCAGCCTGAGGGCGAGTATTACAAAGTTATTGACGAAATAAAGAAAATGGTAGAGTTTGAACGCCATGATCTGCTCAAGGATCCGTATGAACAAGATTATGACCTTATTTTATGCCGAAATGTGTTTATTTATATGACTGAGGCAAGCAAACAAAATTTATACCGTAAATTTGCTGCTGCCCTGCGACCAGGAGGAATACTATTCATCGGCAGTACCGAACAGATTTTCCAGGCTGTGGAAGTTGGCTTTCATGCCCGGTCTACTTTTTTCTATCAAAAAAACTAGTATCTGACAGATAAGAGTCAAAATGCAATTAAAAATTTATGGGATTTAAAGTCCTAAGCAGGAAATTGGACTTTTATATAGAAGATAATAACTGTCTATGGCTTTTTGTGCTATCGCAACTGCCCCGTTTCTGCTTGTGATGGCAGTACAACAAACCCCGATTCTATTTGCCTCCGCCGTGAGGTGTCGGTGGTTGATATATAATTCTGGCGGTAACTTTGCCGTAGGCAACAGTAAATATATATTAATTCTCATGGGGGTGATGAAGAGAACTGTAGGCTTTTGGCAGTGATCTTAATTTTAAAAAACAGATAACCAGCAGATGAAAAGGAGGAATGAACTTGAAGGTTCTAGTATGTGTTAAGCAGACTTTTGACACAGAAGCCAAAATTGAGTTAAAAGATGGCAAAATTAACGACGCAGGTATAAACCTCATTATCAATCCTTATGATGAAGTCGCCGTAGAAGGTGCAATTCAATTAAAAGAAAAAGGCATCGCCAAGGAAGTGGTTATTGTTTCAGCCGGTGCTGACAAAGCCATGGATGCCATTCGTACAGCCCTTGCCATGGGAGCGGATCGCGGTATTTTAGTTAAGCAGGATACTGCTGCCGATGAATATGCCAGAGCTGTAGTCCTGGCAGAAGCCATAAAAGCAGAAAATCCGGATTTGATTCTGGCCGGTCACGTAGCCTCCGATGATGGTTCTTCACAGGTTCCTACCCGTATTGCTGAAATATTAGGTCTGCCGCATGTAAACGTTATGACCAGTGTTGAAATCGCTGGCGGCAAAGCAACCTGCACCAGTGAAGCTGATGGCGGTACTGCCGTAACTGAAGTTGCTATTCCGGCAGTTATTTCCAGTCAGGTAAGCTGGAATGAACCCCGTTATCCTTCCATGAAGGGTATTATGCAAGCCAAAAAGAAACCGGTTGCTACTGTTGATGCAGCTGCAGTAGACAACAAGGTAAAAATAGTAGAATTCGGCCTGCCGGCTGGCAAGACTGCCGGTATCAAGATCGAAGACGATCCCGATGTGGCAGCAGTAAAATTGGCCGATTGGATGAAGAACACCGTAAAAGTAGAAGTAAAATAATTTATACCTGTGTATAAATAAAGGAGGGTAATAGATGGCTGGAACATGGGTTTTTGTTGATCAAAGAGATGGAAATATACGCAAAGTCACGTTTGAAATGCTGTCTGAAGCCAAAAAATTTGGCGGAGAAGTAGCAGCCGTTGTATTTGGCAAGGGCGTTGAAGGTCTAGCCGGAGAATTTGCAAAATATGGTGCTGACAAGGTTTATGTTGCTGATGACGATATTTTTGCAGCCTACAATACTGGTGCTTATGTAGCCCAGATCGTTGCCATGATTAATGAATACAAACCGAATGCAGTTCTGTTCGGCCACACTATGAATGGCCGGGACATGGCATCAAGACTGGCCCAGAAACTGGATACAGGTTTGGCAACTGACGCTATTGCTGCTGAAATTTCAGATGGCAAAGGAATCTTTACCAGAGCTATCTATGCCGGTAAAGCCCTGGCCAAAGTTGAAGTAAGCGGCAGTCCCGTGCTGGCAACTATTCGTGCCGGTGTATGGGAAGTGGTTGAAGCTGCTGGTGCAGGCGAAGTTGTGAAAGCTACTGTAGCTGCAACTGCTGCTGATGTTTACCAGGTAGCCAAAGAGTTTATTCCCACTGTTTCCGCCAGACCTGAACTGACTGAAGCTGCCGTGGTTGTATCCGGCGGACGCGGATGTAAAGGTCCGGAAGGAATCAAAGTGGTTGAACAGCTGGCTGATCTGCTGGGCGCTGCTCTGGGCGGATCCCGTGCATCCATAGATTCAGGATGGCTGGGACATGAACTTCAGGTTGGCCAAACCGGCAAGGTAGTTTGCCCCGGTCTGTATGTAGCCTGTGGTATTTCCGGTGCGATTCAGCATCTGGCTGGAATGTCCTCTTCCAAATTTATCGCCGCAATCAATACCGATACTGAAGCTCCCATATTTGGTGTAGCAGATTTCGGAGTTGTCGGCGACTTGTTCAAGGTTGTTCCGCTCCTTTGTGATGAGCTGAAGAAATAGTTGATAAATAAAAGACTTCCGGATACGCCCAACAGGTTTATCCGGAAGACTTTTATTATTCAGGCGGGTGATGAGTATCAATGTGGTAATCTAAAGCAAACATTGATTCTTATATTCGCCGGAGGCTCGGCACAAACCGGGTTTTAAATTTTGAGGGAGGGAAGTTTTTTCATGATTTTTGGTTTTAAACCATTAGAAGGCGGCTACGATATCCCCATGCGTGAAGTTGGGGCTAACATTCCCTTCGACTGGCTGATTTATATTATTATGTTTATCCCCATTGGCATATTTCTGTACGGTGCCTTTAAAAAATACCAGATGTGGACCATAGGCAAAGGGGAAATTCACAGAAATGACAAAGCTGGAGCGCGCACAGTGTCATTTTTGGTAAACAGCTTCTTGCAGGCCAGAGTAATTAAAAAACCGCTGGCTGGCTGGATGCATTTCTTCCTGTTCTGGGGCTTCCTGCTGCTGTTTATGGCTGCCGGGATCGATGCGGCACACCATTGGCTGGGATGGCCGCATTTAGTAGGATATCTGTATATGGGTATGTCCTGGATCGTAGATGTTTTTGGTTTCCTTGCCCTGATCGGTATTATGGTACTGGCTTATATCCGTTATATACAAAAGCCTGACCGTTTAAATGATACCAAAGCCTCTGATGGTTGGATCATCCTCTTGGTTTTCGCTATTCTTCTTACCGGATACTTTATTGAAGGGCTCAGATTAGCAGCTCAAATTCAGCTTTCAACGACAATGGCACAGATCGCTTATGAGAAAATTTGTTCACCCTTTGGGTGGATGTTTGCTGCCATGTTTGCCGGAATGAGCCTGGACAGCATTCTCATATGGCATCGACTGCTGTGGTGGTTCCATATGGCTATAGCTTTTATGTTTATTGCCATTATACCGTTCACCAAACTGTGGCATATATTTGCCGGCATGATCAACTATATTTTCCGCGACCTGGAACCTTCTGCATTACGTTTTGTTGAAAATATTGAAGAAGCAGAAACGTTTGGTGTTGAGAGAATTGAAGAATACGGCTGGAAGGATTTGCTTGATCTTGACGCTTGCATTCGCTGCGGACGCTGTCAGGAAAACTGCCCGGCTTACAACACCGGTAAACATTTGAATCCCAAGATTACGATCATACAGAATATGAAAAAACATCTCGAGGAAAAAATGCCTTATCTGCTTGAGGCCAAGGAAAATCCCGAGGAAGTTACAGAGGTTGCCATGACCGATGCGGCTGCTGAACAGGTCAGCCCCATGGATCAGAGTTTGCTTTACGACGTTGTTACCACAGATGTCATTTGGGACTGCACCAACTGCAGAGCTTGCATGGAACACTGCCCGATGTATATTGAGCATATTCCCAAGATCGTTGAAATGCGCAGAAACCTGGTTATGTGGCAGGGAGATATGCCCGGTGAGGCGCAAATGGCATTTACCAATATGGAACGCAACTACAATCCCTGGGGGGTTGGCTGGGCCGGAAGAGCCGGATGGCTGGAGGAAAGAGGCGTCAGAGATCTAGTCAATCTGGTTCCTGAAGACGGTAAAGAATTTGAGTATCTCCTTTATGCCGGTTGTGCGGTTTCCTTCGACGACCGCTACAAGAGAGTTGGAGAAGCTTTAGTCAGATTGCTTGACAAGGCCGGAGTAAGTTTTGGTTACCTGGGAACGGAAGAATATTGCTGCGGTGATTCTGCCAGAAGACTGGGCAACGAATATTTATACCAGACCTTGGTCAACCAAAATCTCGAATCGTTTAACAACTATGGGGTTAAAAAGATCATCGTGGTTTGCCCGCATGGTTATAATGCCCTGAAAAACGAATATCCGCAGATGGGCGGGAATTTTGAAGTTTATCACTATACTGAAATCCTGGCCAAACTGGTTGCCGAAGGCAAGTTAAAACCTGGTAAATCGCTTGGTGCCAAGATCAGTTATCATGATTCCTGTTTCTTGGGACGTCACAACGGCGTATATGATCAGCCGAGAGCGGTTCTGAAAGCTGCCGGTGCATCCATCACGGAAATTGACAAATCAAGAAACTTTGGTTTCTGCTGCGGTGCAGGCGGCGGCCGTATGTGGATGGAAGAAGAAGCAGTGGAAGGATTCAAACGCATCAATGATACCAGAACTGATCAACTGCTGGTTACTAATCCGCAGATGATCGTAACCAACTGCCCCTTCTGTCTGACCATGATTTCTGACGGTGTTAAAGCTGCAGAAGCAGAAGAAAACACCAAGGTATTCGATGTAGCCGAAGTACTCTGGCAATCGATGCAATAATTATCTGATCAAAAAAGGATCCCCGAGGGGGGATCCCAGAGCGTCAAAAAAAGGCGAATAGCTGTGTTATGCAAAAAGCCCGTTCAGTCGGCGTCTTGTTACGGGGACATTCCCCCAAAGGGGTGTGTCCCCATACCTTACGCCGCTTCAATCACGGGCTTTTTGCAAGCCTTGCTCTTCGCCTTTTTTGCTCGCTCTTTTGATTTTTGACTTTATTGACAGTGTTATTATTTACTTGCGGGAGGCAGACAGGCAAGTATTTTTCTGATAATATGGTCTGTCAGCTGATCGTTTTCAACCGGAAAATAATTGACATTATTGCCTCCCACAATAATCCACTGTTGGGCAGACTTGCGCACATCTTCCCGATCCAAACAAGTTGTGGTGCAACCTGACATCATAATACCCACCTCCGCTATCCCATCTGCTATTTTGCTGACCAATTCAATATCAGGGGGGAGGCCGCGTTTGACTTCGGTAATGATTTTGGAACGATTAATATCCGGGTTGCAGCCTCCACAGTACTTTAGCAGTACCTGTCTCATATTATTATTTCCAATCTATATCAGTATTATCCTGAATACCGCAAAGTTTTTCAGCCAAGTCCTTGCGGTGATTCAGATCAACCAGTCTGGAAATCATTATTCTCTGCGCCTGAGGTGAACCTGCCCCGTGCATGGATTCGGTCAGGTAGGCAACGGCTCCGCATCCCATGGTAATATTTTCAATTAATCTTAACATCCGCTGGCGTTTTTCAGCGCTGTCATCACCGGCACCCTGCATATATTTTTTAACCAAAGGACCTATTTCCGGATGATCAAAATCCTGAGCGGAAGGCATCGTTACAAGTGAACCGCCGGCCAGATCTTGCGCGATGCGTGCGATCTCATAAGGAAAACGGGTGACATTTTGTTTGCAGACATTGGCGAGCAGAAGATCTATCATATAGTTACCAGATGCGGTTTTGCGTCCCTCGGCAGAACAGGCAATACCACATGAGTAAAGGGTTTCATTCAGATGGCACATTTCTACAATTTTATCCTTTACATGCGAGGCCTTGGCAGCGCCATTATAGTCAGTTATTGCCTTGGCAGCACCAATTAGAGTATCGCCGGTGCCGACCTTGCAGCCGCCGTAACTCTGGCGATGATATCCTGCAAAACGTTCAACCAGCATGGTACTGAAATCAGTTTCGCCATCCATAAAAACGCGTTCCCAGGGAACAAACACATTGTTAAATATGGTCATAACTTCCTGACCACCGAAATTGATATTGCCGACGTCAATTTTGTTGGGCTCCAGTTTGCGGGTATCACACGACTGCCGGCCATAGACATATATAATGCCGGGGTCATTAGTTGGGACTGCACAACATACCGCCCATTCCTTTTCGTCGTCCTTCAGTGAATTATTAGGCATTAACAAAATTTCATGCGAATTTACCATACCGGTCTGATGTAGTTTGCAGCCGCGAATCACTATTCCGTCCTCACGTCTTTCCACAACATGCAAATAAGCATCCGGGTCAGGCTGCTGTCCCGGAGATTTGGAACGATCTCCTCGGGCATCGGTCATACATCCGTCAACGGCCAGGTCATTCTGCTGCACATATATTAAGAATTTCTTAAAGCGCTCATGGTATTGTGTGCCGTATTTGGTGTCGATTTCAAAAGTGGTACTGAAAACTGCATTAAATGCATCCATGCCAACACAACGTTGGAAACAGCAGCCGGTTTTTTGCCCCAGCAGACGCTGCATTTTAACTTTGTTGCGCAGATCGTCTGTGCTCTGGTGTAAATGCGTAAAACGGTTAATCTTTTCTCCGGTAAGACTCGACGTTACGGTCATTAGATCCTCATATTCAGGTTCCTCTGCCAGTTTATAAGTCATGGCCATCGCGTTGATCGAAGGCCTGATAATAGGATGATCGACATAATTATCTACCTTTTCCCCAAACATATAGATATTGAGTTTTTGCTTGCGCAAACTGTCGACATACTCCTGAGCAGTCTTTAATGCCATTATATATTCCCGCCTTTCTAAATAATCATTGTCTTGAAAAACAGCGTCGCAAAAAAATGTATTGGGATATTTCTCTATTTATACCACTGCACTATTCACCCTCATTAATATGCAAAATCAATGCCATACAGATTTAAAAACCGAAACTCATGTCGCTGCAGATGGAACAGTCTTTGCCACAGCAGTTTTCAAGCAGAGATTGAATGACGATTTTATAATGAAGCAATATATCACAAAACGATAGATGAATGATAAATAGATCAAGTCGTGATACCATTCTGCAACCGGAAAAAGTCTGGTATCTACAAAAAGGCTTAAAATCGGGAATTCTATTTGTGAACCTAAAATGAATCAACAAGATAAATAGAATCAAAAATGAATCAGCACGAAGAACGTCGAATTAAAGAGCAATTTTAGACAAAAAATAATCAAGGTGAATCATAAATGGTTCGAAATGTTTACATGTAAATACGCTAATTCGATCTTGTGAAAATGAATCAAATTTTTTCAAAGTGAAAAAATAACAATAATATCGGCTTTAGATAAGGATTTGCAACTGAACCTATCTGGTTTCAGTTGGTTTGGCATGTTGTTTGCTTTTATATATGTCAGGAGCCTTAGGAAAGGAGCAGGAGAGTGTTGGATTGGAAAACTTACTACAGTGATCATATCAGAACCCCCGCGGAAGCAGTAAAAGCTATCAAATCCGGGGATCGTGTAATACTGGGACATGCCTGTGGTGAACCCCAGGCGTTGACACGTGCACTGGTTGCCAGAGCGCAGGAACTCGAAAATGTTGAAATCATACAACGAGTTGCGATGGGTGAATCATCCTATGTAAATCCTGAAATGCAAGGCCACTTCAAATTAAATTCCTTGTTTGGCAGTGCGCCGACCAGAAAAGCGATTGCAGATGGTCGGGCAGATTTTACCCCCAGTTTTATCAGTGAAATACCGGGTTTGTTTCTCAGCGGCAAAATTCCGATCGATGTTGCTTTAATATCAATTACTCCGCCGGATAATCATGGTTACTGTTCATTGGGAATATCGATCGATTATACCATTCAGGCTGCACGAGCTGCGAAAACCGTAATTGCCCAGGTCAATCCCAATATGCCGTGCACTTATGGAGACACCTTACTGCATGTCAGTGAAATTGATTATTTCGCACCGGCCGAGGAACCACTTATTGTATTGGATCGTCCCGTTATAGGTCCGGCCGAGAAGCAAATAGGGATGAATGTAGCCTCCTTGATTGAGGATGGTGCTACTTTACAGCTCGGTATTGGCTCAATACCAGATGCGATTCTGGGTTTTCTTTATGAAAAGCATGATCTTGGTGTTCATACCGAATTGTTTTCAGACGGGGTCAGGGATCTGGTAGAAGCAGGGGTTATAAACGGCAGGAAAAAAACTTTACATCCCAATAAAGTCATATCAAATTTTGTTATGGGTACTCCCAAGCTCTATGATTGGATGCATGACAATCATGCTATTAATTTATATCCCGAAGATTATGTCAATGACCCCTGGGTGGTTGCCCAGAATTACCGCATGACGGCCATCAATTCTGCTCTGGAGGTGGATGTTCTGGGGCAGGTGGCAGCTGATACTTTAGGACCGATGCAATTCAGCGGTGTAGGCGGACAAGTTGACTTTATCAGGGGAGCGGCCCGTTCAGAAGGCGGTAAATCAATAATTGCTTTTCCCTCTACTGCTCAGAAGGGTAAAACCAGCCGCATTGTTGCAGTGCTTGCCCGAGGATCAGCAGTTACTACATCACGGCATGATACTGATTATATAGTAACTGAATATGGAATCGCTTCTATGAAAGGCAAGACTGTGAAAGAAAGGATGGAAGCAATAATCAACATTGCCCATCCCGACTTCAGAACTGAAATAAGAAAAGAAGCTTACAGCACGTATTTTTCTCGTTAATCAGAGTTCCTTGCAATCCTAAGTTGCATTGTTGAGTAGTGGAAATAGTTGAAGATAGAAAGCTGGTGATAAAAATAAGAAAAATGCGGGAAAGTATTTAAGCCAGGGGGGCAGGGAACGGGGAAACACCCCCGCAAAAAGTTTCACACTGTTGTTGGCAACTAAATTGAAAATTATCAGGAGGTTAGAAGGATGAGATTTAAAAACAAGCGTTACATTGGTCTGTTTTTAGCTTTAGTAATGATGCTGAGTTTGGTTGCAGGCTGCGGCGGCGGCACTCAAAAAGATACTGCCAAAGAAATTAAAATGGGTACGATCCTTCCGCTGTCTGGTTCGGCTGCGCCATTGGGCAAAATCGGCCAGCAAGCACGCGATATGGCGATTGAAGAAATCAATGCTGCCGGTGGTATCAAATCCATGGATGGCGTTAAATTAAAAATGGTTTATGCAGATAGTAAAGGCGACCCCGCAACAGGTGTATCAGAAGCGGAACGGTTGATTACTCAGGAAGAAGTAGTATTGCTTACCGGTTGTTATCAGAGTGGTGTGGCCATGCCTTCCACCGAAGTTGCTGAACGCTATCAGATTCCTTATTTTGTAGATGTTCCTTCCGAAGATAAAATCACTGAGCGCGGATTTAAATATATCTTCCGCTTGGCTGAAAAAACCAGCTGGAGAAACAGAGCTCAGACTGAATTTATAACTGAAATGTCCCAAAAATACAATACTCCAGTTAAAACCGTTGGACTTATTTATGAAAACACCGCCTGGGGTCAGGGTGCAGTAAAAGCCTGGGAAAAATATCTGCCTGAAGCCGGCCTGCAAATCGTAATGAAAGAACCTTATCCGTCTAATTCCTCTGACCTGACACCGGTTGTACTAAAAGCCAAACAGTTAAATCCGGATATTATCATGATGGTTTCCTATGTATCTGATGCTGCGCTTTTAACCAAAACTTTTGCTGAGCAGAAGGTTACTCCCAAAGCATTTATCGGCACCAGCGGCGGATTTGCTGATCCTACCTATTATAACCTGGCTGGTGATGCCTGTGAGAATTTCTTTGATATCTCTACCTGGGAACCTGACGTAAACCGTCCGACTTCCAAGGAAACCAACGAGAAGTTCAAACAAAAATATGGTTATATGATGAACGCCGAAGCAGTCAAAGCTTATGTTGGCATGTATGTAATCGCAGATGCTCTGGAAAGAGCCGGTTCCACTGATCCTGTAAAACTGCGCGAAGCTTTTGCGTCAACTGATCTTAAGTCGGGACCTGCCCAAATGTATGCATCTGAAACCAAATTTGATGAAACTGGACAAATGGTGAATGCTCCTCTGGTTATCTGCCAGTACCAGAAGGTTAATGGCAAGATGGAACGTGTGACCGTGTATCCGCAAGCAGAGGCCCGGGTCGGCTCACAGATCGTATGGCCTTATCCTGGTGTAAAATAAGTATCCTGAATGAGGTGCGGGATTGTCCCCCAGCGGACAATCCCCATTCTCCCCAGAGAAAGGGGTGTTGTAAACAGTGGGCTTTTTTTCAGTTATCGCGAACGGTCTCAGCATGGGCTGTATATATGGTTTGATAGCGCTGGGACTGACCTTGATATTCGGGATCATGAAGATCATTAACTTTGCCCAGGGCGCCCTGCTTATGCTGTCGATGATGGTATCCTACTGGCTGTGGGCGGCCACCGGATTAAGTCCTTATATATTAGTTATTATCGTTGCCCCGGTTATGTTCTTGATTGGCTACGTCAGCGAACGCTTTTTAATTAAACCCGTATTGGATGCACAAAAGGATGTGCGGGAACCGGTGAGTGTGCTTCTTCTTACGGCAGCGTTTGCGATCGTGCTTGAAAATCTATGTTTGATGGTGTTTGGCGCAGACTATGTAATGGCCAAGACCAGTTTTTCGACCCAGACACTGGCACTGGGTTCGGTTACCGTTAGCGCGGCACGTTTTTACGGTTTGCTGATCGCCCTGGTGGTTGCAGCCATCTTCTACATGTTCCTGAAGTATACGCAGACCGGACGTAATCTTAGGGCTACCGGGCAGGATCGCAATGCTGCTTCACTGATGGGCATTGATATTACAAAAACGTATGCGATTGCTTTTGGAATTGGTACTGCATTGCTTGCAGTAGCAGCCGTGGCCCTGATTCCGTTTTATTATGTGCATCCCTCAGTGGGATCAGTCTTTATGACTAAAGCATTTATTGTTGTCGTTTTGGGTGGATTGGGTAGTGTACCTGGCGCTATTTTAGGCGGCGTTATTATTGGTTTGATAGAATCGATAGCTGCACAGTATATGACGGCTACTTTAACCGCCATGCTGGTTTATGCAGTGTTCTTGCTGGTTCTGTTCATCAAACCGACAGGTATATTTGGCTCGCCCTATGAATGGTAGGTGAAAGACATGACAGGATTAATAAACAAGAACCGTATTATAATAGCCGGCCTGGTTATACTGATGTGTCTTCTGCCTATGGTGGTTACCAAGCCTTATTATATGCATGTTATCATCATGTGTATTTTGTGGGCATATCTGGCCTCCTGCTGGAACATCATCGGCGGATATGCCGGGCAGCTTTCGTTAGGTCACGGCATTTATACCGCAGCGGGTGCTTACATTACCATGATTCTGTTCAACACCTATGGACTGTCCCCCTGGCTGGGGATGTTTATAGGCGGCGGTGTAGCAGTATTAATGAGTTTCATTATAGGTTTTCCGACGTTTAAATTGCGGGGTGCATATTATGCCCTGGCCACAGTAGCCATTGCCGAAGCCATTGTGGTGCTGATCAACAATACCGGTCACGTCGGCCAGTATGTAGTCGGCGGGGCGGAAGGTCTGATCGTTAAAATGGTGGGCAATTCACCCGCCGCGATTCAGTTTAATTCCAAAATTCCATATTACTATATTGTATTGTTTATGTTATTCATGATTATTTTTATATCCAAATGGGTGAAGGAATCCAAATTAGGTTATTACCTGGTAGCTCTGCGGGAAGATGAAGATGCGGCTGCGGCTATGGGGATCAATGTACGCCGCAACAAACTGATCGCCGCTGCCATCAGTGCGTTTTTTACCGCTCTGGGCGGCGTCTTTTATGCAGTTTTAATCCGCTATTTGGAACCCAACGCGATTGCCGGTGCGACCATGTCAAATCAAATGGTCTTTCTAACCATCGTCGGTGGTGCAGGTACGGTATTGGGGCCGGTCATTGGCGGAATTCTGCTTTCGTTGGTCAGTGAAGTCATCCGTTTCTATTTGGGTGGTCAGTTAATGGGACTACACCTGTTTATTTACGGATTGATCGTAATGCTTATGATTATTTTCCAGCCCAAAGGAATTATGGACTTGGTTGACCGGATAAAACGAAAAAGAGGAAAGCAAGATCAGGGAGAGGGAGGTGCAAGTAGTGCAAGAGACGCTTCTGGAGCTTAAAGATTTGACCATCAGCTTTGGCGGACTTACAGCTGTAAACAAGCTGAATACCAAGCTGTATAACGGCGAAGCAGTTGGCTTGATCGGGCCTAATGGCGCCGGCAAAACCACCGCTTTCAACCTGATCGTAGGAGTATATAAACCGACTGAAGGACAAGTATTTTTTAACGGTGAGGATATAACTGGTCTGGAACCTTACGAAGTTTGCCGCAAAGGGATCGGCCGCACCTTCCAGGTCGTAAAACCGTTCGGCAAAATGACAGTATTGCAAAACATCATGGTAGGGGCATTCGTTAATACTCCCAAACAAAAGGAAGCCAAACGGATAGCTACCGAAATCATGGAAAAAGTTGGGCTGCAAAACAAAAAAGATGATCTGGCCCAAAATCTTACCATACCTGAAAGAAAGAGACTTGAAGTGGCCAAGGCGCTGGCCACAAAACCTAAACTGCTGCTTTTGGATGAAGTGCTGGCAGGCTTGAATCCTACCGAGATCGAGGATGCTATCGTTTTGATAAAATCCATTAATCAGGAAGGGATTACGGTTTTAATGATCGAGCATGTTTTACAGGCCACCATGGCGATATGCAGCCGGATTATAGTGCTTGACTACGGCAAGAAAATCGCTGAGGGAACTCCCGAAGAGGTGACCAGTAACAGCGAAGTTATTAAAGCGTATTTGGGTGATGATTATGAAAATGCTTGAAATTAAAGGATTATATTCAGGTTATGGTGATGTAACCGTACTGAAGGATATCTCTCTCAGCGTTAATGAAGGAGAAATTGTCAGTATCGTTGGCGCCAACGGATCCGGCAAAACCACCTTGCTCAATACGGTTTCCGGAATACTGCAGCCCAAGCAAGGGGAAATTTGGTTGGAAGGTCAGCGGGTGGACAATCTGCCCGCTCATAAAATAACTGAAATGGGCATCGTGCAGGTGCCGGAAGGCAGAAGAATATTTCCCCTGATGACGGTTTACGAAAACCTGATGATCGGGGCAGCCCTGCCGCGAGCCAAGAGTAAAAAGAAAGAAAACCTGGAATTTGTGTTTAATCTGCTGCCCCGCTTGGCTGAACGTAAAGATCAGGTAGGACGCACCATGAGCGGCGGCGAACAGCAAATGCTGGCTATCGGCAGAGCCTTGATGGCGATGCCGCGGATCCTGATGCTGGATGAACCTTCCATGGGCTTATCACCCTTGTTGGTATCAACGGTGTTCGAGATCATTGCCAAAATCGGAGACGAGGGCATGACCGTATTGCTGGTTGAACAAAATGTAAAGAAAGCCCTGGGATTAAGTCAGCGGGGTTATGTCCTGGAAAACGGTTTTATTTCCATGGAAGGCCCGTCAAATGAGCTGTTGGTAAATCCCCATATCAAGAAGGCCTATCTGGGGCTGTAATGCTAAGGATAGTGTTTGGTTAATTTCCCCCCCCTCCTCAGTAGCGCTATCCCTTTAGGCCTTCAGCCTGAAGGGATAGCCTTGTTTTAAGCGATTGATTTTCGGGCAAATTTAAAATATGTTGTCGCAACTTGATAATAAGACGTTATCGGATTATTGGGATATTATTTAATGAGTAAGCAAAAATTTTAATTAGAATTTATAATATTATTGCGGCAGAAATGATTTTTAAGGTTATATAGCAGGAGGGATTGGGATGCAGGCACAGGATATTATGATACCAACGCCATTGGTATGCAATTCGTGGCATACCTTGACTGAAGTAGCGGAAATCCTTTTGGAAAAACATTTGTACGGTCTTCCGGTAGTTGATGAGCAGGGATTATTTGTTGGCTATATTGGTCATAGACAATTATACAAGGCTATCAGCCAGAAAATAGATGTTCAAACTCCTGTTCAAAAGCTGATGAATAGTAATGTGATGACTGTTTCCCCGGATACCGATTTAAAAACCTTATACCCCCTGCGCAATACAGTCATGCCGGTATTAAAAAATGGGAAATTATTTGGAGTAATTACCAGAGAGCTGGTGGCTGCATACAGCAATCTGGAAGCAAACAGTTTTTCACCCCAGGACCAGGCTATATTTGATGCCGAATATGAGGGCATCATTATCATCAACAATAATCAGCAGATACTTGTCTATAATAAAGCGGCTGAAAACATACTGGGATTGAAAAGAGATGCTGTATTGAACCAGCTTTATTCTGATGTATTTCCCCAAGGAAATCTTTACAGAGTAATCGAAAAAAAACAGGGTATTGCCAATGAGAAGTTTGTTCATAACAATAAGACCTATTTATCCATAAACAATCCCATAATACTTGCAGGTAATTTAATCGGTGCAATTGCAATTATACAGGACATATCTGCTTTAGAAAGCATTACCAGTGAATTGGAGTATACCAAAAAAGTCAAAGCAGAGTTGGACGCGATTATTGAAGCTTCGTTTGACAGTATATTTGTAACTGACGCCAAGGCCAATGTAGTCAGTATAAATGAGGCCTATACCAGAATCACCGGTATAAAAGCAGAAGATATTATCGGTAAAAATATGTATGATCTGGTAGAACAGGGACTTTATGACCGCTCGGCTACCATCAGTGTTATCGAAACTCACCAGATGATTACTTTTACGCAAACTCTTAAAAGCGGCAAAACCCTTTTGGTTACAGGCAATCCGGTATTCAATAAGCAGGGTGAATTGGCTTGGGTCATCACCAATGGTCGCGATATAACAGAACTTATGAGCCTGAAACAGGAGGTTGAACTGGCCCAAAATCTGAGCAGACATTATGAAAAAGAACTGCAAAAAGTTATCATGCAGTCCGGTGAAATGATAGTCAATTCCCCTAAAACTAAAGAGCTTTTAGAGTTGACCATGCGTCTGGGCACAGTAGATTCAACGGTTTTAATTTATGGGGAATCGGGGGTAGGCAAGGAGTTAATTGCCAGAGAACTGCACAAAAACAGCAACCGCAAAGATAAACCAATGATCAACATAAATTGTGCTGCGATTCCGGAGACGTTATTGGAGTCAGAGCTTTTTGGCTATGAATCCGGGGCTTTTAGCGGGGCCAGAAAAGGCGGTAAAATGGGTATATTTGAACTGGCCAACGGTGGCACGTTGTTTCTTGATGAAATAGGAGAAATGTCGCTGACGCTTCAATCCAAATTATTGCGGGCTATCCAGGAAAAAGAAATATTAAGGATTGGAGCCACAACCCCAATCAAAATCGATGTCCGTCTGATCACTGCTACCAACCGAGACTTATGGGAAATGACCCGTCGCGGACAGTTCCGGCAAGACCTTTATTATCGTTTGAATGTTGTCCCGATTTATGTTCCGCCTTTGCGGGAGAGGAAAGAAGAAATTCCTGCACTGACATATCATTTTTTGAATCTTTTTAATAAACAATACGGAATGAACAAGAAAATCGATGAAAGAATTATCGCCAATCTGCTTGATTATGATTGGCCCGGAAATGTCCGTGAATTAAAAAACGCTATAGAACGGGCTGTTGTAACCAGTACCGATGAAGTTATCAAATCTATTAAAATCGGTGGCACCATTAATGACAGTGAAATGGAATTTAATTTGGAAAACGAAATAACCGGTGAAATCGATTTAAGAGAAAAAGTAAATGCTTATGAAAAAGATTTGTTGCAGCGTTATATTCAAAATTATAAAAGCAGCCGCAAAGTTGCCAAAGCTTTGAATGTTAGTCAGACAACTGTGGTAAGAAAAGCTGCTCAGTATGGGATCCCGCTGGAAGGCTAGCAAAGTGAACCGGGTATAGTTCATCATGAATCAAATTAGAATCAATTATTAGCAGCAAATGGAATAAAACTGAGAACGACGAACCGAAAATGAAACATAGCTGTTAAATTCCGTTGCCAATATAATCTGGTTGCATTATGAAGTGCCTGTCTGACGGGAATATAACCAACCAGGCAGGATAAGATTGTAAAATGATATTGAGTTGGCAAGCATTTTGCATAATTAATATGGCAAGGATTGATAAGAAATAATCATAAATTCATCATTGTAAAAGATAAGGGAGGAATAATAAATGGATTTCAAAATGAACGAAGAATACGAAATGATCAGACAGTCAGTAAGAGATTTTGCGGAAGGAGTATTGGCTCCCGGTGTTGTCGACCGTGATGAAAAAGAGTATTTTGATCGTACCGTTTTTGATAAAATAGGCGAACTGGGTTTGACCGGAATTCCTTTTGAAGAAAAATATGGCGGGGCAGGAATGGATTATGTTGCTTATGCGATCGCGGTTGAAGAACTCGGCCGAGTCGATGCTTCAGCTGCCGATACGCTTTCTTCACACCTGAGTCTTGGTGCCTGGCCGATTTATGCTTATGGAACCGAAGCACAGAAGATGAAGTATTTGGTTCCTCTGGCTGAAGGTACTAAGCTGGGAGCTTTCGGACTTACTGAAGCCGGTGCCGGTTCCGATGCGGTTGCTATGACCTGTAAGGCCGAACCGGATGGAGACAGTTATGTGCTTAATGGCAGAAAAATATTTATCACCAACGCCGCTGCGGCTGATACTTATGTAGTATTTGCCCGCACCGGTGCCAAAGAGTTGAGAAGCAAGGCCTTCAGTGCCTTTATTGTTGAAAAAGG
>JAAYCZ010000140.1 GCA_012729495.1 Syntrophomonadaceae bacterium
GCTTTTATCTCAATCATCTGCTCCGGTGGTACTTCCCATTTCTCAACCACAGCGGCAGGATCATAAACACATATATCCGTGATTCCTTTTCTGTTCATATATACTTTGGTGTGTTCACTGACCAGTTGCAGCGCATCTCCGTCTCCGGTTAAAATAATAGTTTCCATATCTGCCGCTTCAGCCTGTTTACTTAATGTCCCAATCAGGTCATCGGCTTCAAAGCCCTGCATTTCCACGTAGCTGACATTCATAGCGGTCAGGACTTCACGCAGCAGCTTGAACTGGCCGGCCAGCTCCTCCGGAGTCTCGCCCCGATTGGCTTTGTATTCGCTGTATAATTCGTTGCGAAAAGTCTTTCTGTCCATATCAAAAGCCACCACGAGATGTGAAGGCTGCACTTCTGCGGTCACGCGGTTAAACATGGTCAAAAAACCATACACTCCGTTAGTGTAAATTCCTTCACGGGTATGCAGCAGGGGCAAAGCATAAAAAGCTCTGAAAAGAAGGCTGTTCCCGTCTATCAGCAGCAAAGTTTTATTATTCATGACCAACCTCCGGTAAATTTTTTCCACAGAAATAATCAATGGGCAGAGTATGTCTCCTGCCCATTATTATAGCTTATATTAATTTATTTATTTAGTCTTAGGAATCAGTCTTTTCCACCATGCGCACTTCTATGGTTACATAATCAGCCTCTTTGTCAATGCGCGTCTGCTCAGCCTGCAAATCCTGTTTTTGTTTTAACAGGCTTTGCAGCTGGGTCTGCTGCTGTTCACTCAAGCTGTTGCTGCTTTGTAGTTTCTCGATGTCTGTTTCCACACTGGCCAGTTCTTTCTGGTTGTCATTATAGGCCTGGGTATAAGTGACGTTATTCTGCAAAGGTGCTTCAATTCCAATCGTGCCAAGCTCGCTCAATAACTGGTTGGCCTTGTCTTTAGGAACCTCAAGAGTCACAACTTTTACCTGTTCGGCAGTAGCTGACATAACATTGGCAGATTTAATGCCTATCTGAGCTCCGCTGGCATAAGCCATTTGCATGACATCCTGCATGGATTTTTCCATATTATCGACCTGCATTTTGGCGGTATAATTCTGCCCCACTCTTTCCTGCAAAGCCACTTCGACGGGTTTGGATGTCGGAGACCAAATGCCCGTACTATCACTTGGTTTTGTCGGATCGTTTATTTTACCATTGCTTTGACCCGGGTTTATTATCTCAGAGTTATTTTCCGTATTATCAAGGGCAAGTTGTTTGTTAATCCAATTTTGTATTATTTTATTGTTGTCAACCACGGCAACGGGGGATTTGTTGTCTTTACCCATCCAATCCTGCAGTGAAGCCATCATCGCCCCATAGGGCAAAAAGCTGCTGGCAAAAATGCCCACACTTAAAGCTATGCCAGCTACGGCTGCCGCAAGCCATCCGGTCTTCTTGGGAACTGCAGCCTCGCGGCTCGGGAAATGTTTTATCTTTTCATGATTTATACGATTATGAAGGTCTGCCCCAAAACCGGCTGGAACCTGAGGAGTATCCAATTTTTTGAGCATAGCACACATATGGCTCATCTCTTCCAGTTGGTGCGCACAATGACCGCACTCCTTAAGATGTGCCTCGATCGTTTGATTTTCCGTATAGGTGGTCATTTTATCCAAATACGGAGACAATAATTTTTGCATTTGCTCGCAATTCATGGTGCTCTCCTCCCTGCTCTTTTAGACGAGGCTCTAACTCAAAAGTTCCCGCTCAGTTAATTTTTTTTGCAGCAGGTTACGAGCTCTGCTGATTCTTGATTTTACCGTTCCGATGGAACAATCCATCACAACCGCAATTTCTTCATAACTTAAATCCATAATGTCCCTGAGTACAATCACGGTTTTATGCTCGGGTTTCATTTCGTCCAAAAGCATTTGAATATTTTGCGAGAACTCCTTTTTTTCATATATAACGTCTGCTGCCATGGACTGGTCAGATATTTCCCGCTCTATATCGTCGCCATCCAGAGTGGCCAACGGTTCATCCAGGGAGAGCGGCACAATTTTGCGCTTGCGCCGGCGCAATTCGTCCAGGCAAACATTGGTGGTGATGCGGTATATCCAGGTGCCGAAACTGGCATCACCTTTAAAGGAACGCAGCGAACGATAGGCTTTTATAAAAGCCTCCTGCGCCATGTCGTTAGCATCATCTTCATTGCCCATATATCTGTAAGCCAGCATATATACTTTATTTTGATATGTTTTAACCAGTTCCTCAAAAGCGTATGTATCTCCACGCAGGGTTCTTTTCACCAGTTGTTGATCAGAATTCATCTATTTCTCCTCTGTCCAGCCCATATCTTGCAGTTATAATTGCCCAATATTACCAGGCTGGACCTGAAAATGCTTTCGCATCCTAAGTCTGGTTACATATTCTGCGCTTATTAATAATATTCCTTTATAATTCAGCCTTTCTGCTAATGTAAACAATGTAACCAATTCCATATTATGTTCTCAAGGTTTAACTTTCCCATTAAATTATCCCTTTAACAGGCTCCCTTGACAAGGCTGTAACCAAACCTTATAATAATTCTTGCGTCAGCACAAACAATATTTAAGCCAGAGTGTCGGAATTGGCAGACGAGCGCGACTCAAAATCGTGTGCCTCGCGGCGTGTGGGTTCGAGTCCCACCTCTGGCACCATAAGAAATACAGGACTTTTGAAGTCCTTTATTTTTTTCTGAGGTTTTATTATATCATATGTATAAATCGAAGATTTGGGCAGGTTCTTAATAATCATAGGTAAATTCTATAGAAGTTTTATAAAGATTATATGAAGATCCGGGTGATGCCTGAAAAATTAAAACAGGCCGCAGCGGCAAGGCTGCGGCCTGTTTCAGCTTCGTTGGTATTTATTGATATAA
>JAAYCZ010000141.1 GCA_012729495.1 Syntrophomonadaceae bacterium
GATCTCAGCCAAGCTAAGATTGCGCTGGTTACATCTGGTGGAATCGTACCCAAAGGAAATCCTGATCACATTGAATCATCCAGTGCCTCCAAATTTGGTACCTATGATTTAACCGGTTTTGAAGATTTGACTGCTGAAACCCATGAAACCGCACACGGCGGATATGATCCCGTTTATGCCAACCAGGATCCCGATAGAGTTTTACCGGTCGATGTCATGAGAGTCCTGGAAAAAGAAGGCGTGATCGGCAGCCTGCATAACACTTATTATGCTACCGTCGGTAATGGAACCTCGGTTGCCAATTCCAAGGCATATGCTCATGCTATCGGTCTGGAACTCAAAGAAGCTGGAGTGGATGCTATCATCCTGACCTCCACCTGAGGGACCTGTACTCGTTGCGGTGCAACGATGATAAAAGAACTCGAAGACGTTGTTGACGTTCCTTGTGTTCATGTATGTACAGTAGTACCTATTTCTTTAACTGTTGGTGCCAATCGTATTGATCCTGCGGTTGCAATTCCACATCCGCTGGGCAATCCGACTTTGTCCAAGGAAGATGAATTCAGCCTGCGCAGAAAGATTGTTGAAAAAGCCCTCCAAGCTTTGTGTACTGATGTAAGCGAACAGACTGTATTCTAAGGCTTATTTAGAACCAGCAAGGTGGGCTATATAACATTTATATAAGCCCACCTTGTTTTGTGTAAAGTAAAATTAACAAGGAGGTAATGGTATGAATATGCCGGTTATAAAAGCAGCGGCCAATGTATTGGTTCACTGCCCTAATATGATGATGGATCATGGCACAACCTTAACCCAGGAAAAAGCTAAAAATCCTGATTCAGATTATATGAAATCCATCGGAAATTTTGTCCGCAGTTATGAAGAGAGTGTATCCTATGCTCCCAACCAAGTGTTTATAGGCAACATGAAGCCTTCCGATCTTTCCAAGGTGTCTGCTCCCTGGTACAAAAATCCGGTAGAACCGAAAACTGATGGTAAATTCGGCCAAATTATGACTGAAGTTGATTTTTACGGTTTGATGAAAATCTGTGACCGTTTCGAACTGGTAGAATTAAGTTCAGATGCAGCCCCAGTTATAAAGGAAAATCTGCAGGCTACAGAAATGTTTAGTGAAGCTCAGCTATCCCTGCTCGATAAAAGTATGCCGGTTTCAGAAATTCAGGCAATGGTTGACAAACATATCGCCCTGGGACTTTATGATGGAGATAGATTGCTGGGTTGTGTCCGTGAAGCACACGAAAGTGACCCCAACCTGTCTTCTCATGTAGTATTTGAAAATCTGGTTACCAAAGCTTCCGGCGTACTGGCTATGAAACAGCTTTTCAAAAAGAACAACATTAATCCCGCTGATGTTGACTACATCGTTGAAACATCCGAGGAAGCCGTCGGTGATATGAACCAGAGAGGCGGCGGAAATATGGCTAAAGCCTGTGGTGAGGCAGCCGGCTGTATTAATGCTACCGGTATTGATATGCGCGGCTTCTGTGCCGGCCCTGCTCATGGTATCGTTAA
>JAAYCZ010000142.1 GCA_012729495.1 Syntrophomonadaceae bacterium
AAAATCAAACTTAAGAATATTTATACTCTTATCCAGAGTGGTGGAGGGACTGGCCCGATGAAACCCGGCAACCGCCTATTAGGAATGGTGCCAAATCCTGCAGGTATATACCTGGGAGATAAGAGGGAGCAGTGATGAGCCCTCTTTTTTAAAGAGGGTTTTCTTATTAAGGTCAGGTTGGAATATTTTTAAGACTTTGGTTATAGACATTGCCGGTTTGGCTTTGATTATCTCTTAAGGAGTGGTTATAGTTGGATTTACAGACTTTGCTCAAGGAACGTATCGTGATCTTGGATGGAGCCATGGGTACTCTTTTGCAGGCCCGGGGGATGCTTCCCGGAGATTGCCCGGAATTGTTCGGGGCAGAGCACCCGGAATTACTCCAGGATATACACCGCCAATACCTGGAAGCGGGAGCGGATATCATTGAAACCAATACGTTCGGTGGTAGCCGTTATAAGCTGGCTGAATACGGTCTGGAAAACCGGGTGGCGGAAATCAATAGTGAATTGGTGACTATTGCCCGTCGTGCGGCTGGTCAACATGGCCTGGTAGCGGCTTGCATAGGTCCGACCGGAAAATTGCTGCGGCCTATGGGGGATGTGGATTTTGATGATCTGTATGAAGCGTTTAGAGAACAGATGCTGGCCTGTGCCCGTGCTGGTGCTGATCTGATCTCGATTGAAACCATGACTGACATTGGCGAGATGCGGGCTGCCCTGATCGCTGCCCGTGAAAACACCAATCTGCCTATAATCGCCCATATGAGTTTTGAAGATAGCGGCCGCACCATGACGGGTACCGACCCGCTGACTGCTGCCATCATAATGGAAGCCTTGCAGCCTCTGGCCATTGGCGCCAACTGTTCCGGCGGGGCCAGGGAACTGCTGCCGATTATTCAGCGTCTGGCGCAGTATGGCTCGGGTTTTCTTTCGGTAGAGCCAAATGCCGGCCTTCCCCGCCTGGTGGACGGGCAAACGGTTTTCCCGGATACACCGGAGGAGATGGCCGAATATGCACTGCGTCTCAAGGAGGCCGGAGCCAATTTGATCGGAGGCTGCTGCGGTACGACTCCGGTTCATATTCAGGCCATGGCCAGGGCGTTAAAAGGGATGAGGCCGTCCGCACGCAGTCAGACATTTAATACCGCTCTGGCTTCACGCAGTCGTCATGTTCTGCTGGGAGACAATCAACCGCTGGCTTTCATCGGTGAGCGCATCAATCCCACCGCCCGAAAAAAACTGGCCCAGGACATCAAGGACGGCCAGATGCAGGTGGTGGTGGCAGAAGCCCGTAAACAACAAGAAGCCGGAGCATCGGTACTGGATGTAAATATGGGCGTTCCCGGAATTGATGAAGTGCAGGCCATGCAAAAGGCGGTGAGCCTGATTCAGGCGGCGCTTGATATTCCTATTGCCATAGACTCGACTGATCCCGCCGTGGTGGAAGCAGGACTCAAGTCTTTTGTGGGTCGGCCTTTGATCAATTCCACCACCGGTGAAGATAAAAATATGGAAAAGATTTTGCCGCTGGCCAAAAAATATGGGGCAGCGGTACTCGGATTATGCATTGGAGAAAAAGGCATTCCTGACCGGGCCGAGGATCGTGTCGAGGTAGCCCGCCGGATCCTGCAGAAATCTCAGGAGTACGGCCTGCGCCGTCAGGATATATTGATCGATACTTTAGTCAAAACTGCCAGTGCGCAGCAGGAGCAGGTCATGGAAACCATCCGCGCCTTACGGATGATCAAGGATCAACTGGGTCTGGCCACGGTGCTGGGGGTCAGCAATGTTTCCCACGGTCTGCCGGCCCGGGAGATTTTGAACTCCGCCTATCTGGCCATGGCCTGGAGCGCCGGTTTGGATCTGCCGATTTTAAATCCCTTTGATGAACGCATGATGGATACCTGCCGAGCCGCGGCGGTTTTACTGGGCAAGGATGTAAACAGCGCTGCATATATTGAAAAATACAAGGATTATAAAGCAGCGACCACCAATGAACCGGCTTTGCGCCATACGGTCTGCAGCAGCTGCAATATTCCACTTCTGCTGCAGGCAGGCAGCTTGCCGGCAACGGCTGCGCCGGCCGGGGTGACAGAAACCATGCCGGCCCCGGAGGAAGATACCATTCAGGCTAAAATCAAAAAAGCGGTTTTGCAGGGAGACAAGGAAAACATCGATGCTTTGATTGACCAGGCCCTGCACAGCATCAAGCTGGAACCTTTAGATATCGTCAACCAGGCGATGATCCCCGGGATTGAAGCAGCAGGTGAGCTGTATGACAAAAAGCGTTATTTTCTACCCCAGCTAATGATGGCCGCAGAAACGATGAAAAGGGCCTTTACTATTCTACAGCCTTTGCTGGCCCGGGAGGGAGGCAGCCATGCCGGCGTAATCGTTCTGGCTACAGTAGAAGGAGATATCCACGATATCGGCAAAAATATTGTGGCAGTTTTATTGGAGAACTACGGATTTAAAGTAATTGACCTGGGTAAAGATGTAAAAGCCTCCGTTATTTTGGACCGGGCTGCCCAGGAAAATGCTGATATAATTGGTTTGAGCGCACTTATGACGACTACCATGCCGCGCATGCAGGAAGTAGTCGAAGGGGTTAAGGCCCGAGGCCTGAGATCCCGGGTGATGGTTGGCGGCGCCGTCTTAAATCAGGAATACGCAGATAAAATCGGCGCCGATGCTTATTCGGAAGATGCCCGGGCAGCGGTGCTGACAGCCCAGAAGCTGATGGGCATATTTAACAAATAATCGCTGGAGGTAAGATCATATGGCAGTGCAAAAGAGCTACGAAGAGATTAATGAAAAAATCAGAAGGGGAGAGGCAGTGGTCGTAACTGCCGAGGAAGTCATCGGGATTGTTGAAGAAAAAGGCTATGAACAAGCGGCCCGGGAGATCGATGTCGTTACTACCGGTACCTTTGGCCCTATGTGTTCGTCCGGAGCCTTTATTAATTTTGGCCATTCCAATCCCCGCATTAAAATGAAAAAGGTCTGGTTAAACGGCGTAGAGGCCTATTCAGGTATTGCCGCCGTTGATGCCTATATCGGGGCGGCCCAACTGGCGGAAAACGATCCTGAGAACAAGGTTTTCCCGGGGCGTTTTGTTTACGGTGGCGGTCATGTGATCCACGATCTGGTGGCCGGCAAGGAGATTCGTCTGGAAGCAGTTGCCTACGGAACGGATTGTTATCCCAACCGCAAGGTGGACACCGTCATCACTTTGGATGATGTAAACGATGCCTTTTTGTTCAATCCCCGCAATGCTTATCAGAATTACAATTGTGCGATTAATCTCGGCGACCGTACGCTCTATACCTATATGGGCATATTAAAACCCCATATCGGCAATGCCAGTTATTCTACTTCCGGGCAGCTAAGCCCGCTATTGAACGATCCTTATTACCGCACGATCGGTATTGGTACCCGGATATTTTTGGGCGGTGGGATTGGCTATGTAGCCTGGAACGGTACCCAGCATCATCCCAATGTCCTGCGCGGCGAAAATGGGGTACCCAAGGTGACGGCAGCAACTCTGTCGCTGATCGGCGATCTGAAAGGTATGGATCCCGACTGGCTGGTAGGTCTGAGCTACATCGGCTACGGTGCCACCATGGCGGTGGGGGTAGGCATACCCATTCCCATCCTGGATGAAGAGATGCTGCGTTATACCGCCGTAAAAGATGAAGATATTTATTGCCCGATTGTTGATTATAATGAAGGATACCCTTATTCCAAGCCTATGGATCTGGGGTTTGCCAATTTTAAAGAGCTGAAAAG
>JAAYCZ010000143.1 GCA_012729495.1 Syntrophomonadaceae bacterium
AGCACCCATTACAAGGACAATCTCCCTATTCTGCAACTAAAATTGGAGCTGATCAAATTGCACTATCATTTTATCGTTCCTTTAATACACCGGTATCAATCATTCGCCCGTTCAATACCTACGGACCTCGGCAGTCGGCCCGGGCGGTTATACCCACGATAATCAGCCAGATAGCCAGCGGGAAAAAGGAAATCAAATTAGGAGCTATAAGCCCTACCCGGGATTTTAATTATGTCAAAGATACTGTGCAAGGTTTTATTGCAATCGCTGAATCAGACCAGTCCATAGGTGAGGTTATCAATATTGGCAGTAATTACGAAATCTCCATCGGTGACCTGGTGCAAACTATCAGCCGATTGATGAATACTGACATTAAGATAAAAACGGATTCCCAGCGGGTGCGCCCAGATAAAAGTGAAGTGGAAAGACTATGGGCAGATAATTCTAAAGCCCGCAGATTATTGGGCTGGGAACCTCAGTATGGTGGGCAAAAGGGCTTAGAACGTGGCCTTGCGGAGACTATCGCTTGGTTTACCAGTCCCGAAAACTTAAACAGGTACAGAACGGATGTTTACAACATATGAGTCAAGCTGAAATAATTATAAGCAAAATACGGCAGGTACTGGGTGATGAGCGTAGCAGGATAGCCCTGCATGAACCCTGCTTTGCTGGCAGGGAATGGGAATATGTGAGGGATTGTCTGGATACTGGCTGGGTTTCCTCGGCTGGGCAGTATGTGGAACGCTTCGAAAAAGGCCTGGTGGATTTTACGGGTGTTAAGTATGCAGTTGCTGTAGTTAACGGCACAGCTGCGTTACATACCGCCCTAAAATTAGTGGGGGTGGAAGCTGAGGATGAAGTATTAATTCCTGCTTTGACATTTATAGCTACCGCAAATGCTGTAGCTTATTGCGGAGCGGTGCCCCATTTGATTGATAGTGAACCCCGGGCTCTGGGTATGGATCCTTATAAGCTGGAAGCTTACTTAAAAGATGTAGCTGTTATTGATAAAGGAGTATGCATTAACCGTCTTACCAGTCGGCGTATCAAGGCAGTGGTGCCTATGCATACTTTTGGACATCCAGTAGACTTGGATCCTTTGTTGGAACTGTGCCAAAAGTACCATCTGGAAATGGTGGAAGATGCTGCCGAATCCGTAGGTTCTTATTATAAAGGTAAGCACACCGGCGGGTTTGGCAAAGCAGGTATCCTTAGTTTCAATGGTAATAAAATTGTCACCACCGGTGGGGGAGGAGCAATACTAACCAATGACCCTGAATTAGCGAAATTAGCTAAACATATTACTACTACCGCCAAACAACCTCACCCCTGGGCTTTTTATCATGATATGACCGGATTCAATTATCGACTTCCCAACCTTAACGCTGCTCTGGGATGCGCCCAGTTAGAACAACTGCCCGGTTTTATTGACAGAAAGAGAGCCCTGGCTCAGCGCTACCAGGAAGCTTTTGCTGATGTTCCCGGGGTGACGGTGTTTAAGGAAGCAGATTTTGCCCGCAGTAATTACTGGCTCAATGCCTTATTGCTTGATGAACAGTATGCTGCAGAGAGAGAGGCCGTACTGGAACTGTCCAATGCCCAGGGTATTATGACCCGCCCAGCTTGGATTTTAATGAATAAACTCCCAATGTATAAAAACTGTCCGCACATGGACTTGAGTGCCGCACAGAATATGGAACGGAGGATTATTAACATACCCAGCAGTGTGTTTTTATGATGGAGCCAGGACAACGCTTTGTTTTTCTGAGAGGTATAAGCCATGTTACATTATAAAATCTATCACTACGAAAATGATAAAATTAACGCAGAAATAATCCAATTATATTCAAAGGTTTTCAAGGTTGACTTTAGAAATGATTTTCAATGGTGGTATTTGAACAATCCCAGCGGAAAATCAATGTGTGTTGTAGCTCTGGATAACCATCACGTTATAGCCCATTGGGCGGTTACCCCCCTGCCATTGAATATTATGGGGAACAAGAGGACCGAACTTATATCACTGGCAGCTATGGTTGATCCCCAATACCAAGGACAAGGCGTTTTTGCTCAGATGGGACCAATACTACTGCAGTACTTAACAAACAACACGAATTATTCTTTTATTATAGGATTCCCTAATGACAATTCATTGCGTGCTCATGTTAAATACTTAAACTATGTACCTTTGCGGGACTACCACTTTATTAGGTTCCCCCGGGGAACCTCACCTGCAGCAAGAAACTATGAGCTTATGGACCTGCCGGTAGCCATGGATAATGTATTTCCTCCGAATAATCTCATTACTTTGAACAGAAACGGCGCCTACATAAGGTGGCGCTTTGGCAATAAAGAAAAGTATCAGATGGCGGTGGACGAAAACCAGCGGGCTTATATTTTTACTCAATATAAGAACAAGATTGATATCTTGGTATGGGACTATGGTGCTGGTGATGAAGATATAATAGCTCTATCCGATTATCTTTACCAGACATTTAACCCCGAAAGCGTGTGTACCTGGAATTCGCTTTCATTCGATAAAAGCTTACCCCGTGATGAACGTGTTTATCACTTCTGCATTTGTCTGTTAAATAAGGAACAGTTAGTCGTGCCCAATATTATGAATCCCAGCCAATGGCTCCTGCAAATGGGTGACAGCGAACTGTTTTGAAGTATATTTAGCAATCTGCTAACAGGATGGAGGACTCAGATGTTGGCCAAGAAAAAGGTTTTAGCTTTTACTGGCATTAGATCCGATTATGATTTAATGAGTGAATTGTATAAGAAAATTCATGCAGACAG
>JAAYCZ010000144.1 GCA_012729495.1 Syntrophomonadaceae bacterium
CCGGGCGACAACATCCAGATGACCATCGATCTGATCACTCCGATCGCGATCGAAGAAGGGCTGCGCTTTGCAATCAGAGAAGGTGGCCGCACAGTTGGATCCGGGGTTGTAACCAGCATCGATTAAGCAAATATTAAATAAAACTCAAAAGGGACAGGGATCGTATGGTTCTCTGTCCCCAAACGCGAGGATGCGTGTAAAGAATGAGCCCAGGCTAAGGAGGTTTAAATTAGAGTGAGTGGCCAGCAAAAAGTTAGAATCCGTTTAAAAGCATTTGATCACAAATTATTGGATCAATCATCACAAAAAATTGTGGAAACCGCCAAGAAAAACGGAGCTGTAGTTTCCGGCCCAATTCCCTTGCCGACTGAAAAGAGTATCTATACCATCTTACGGTCGCCCCACGTTAACAAGGATTCCCGGGAACAGTTTGAAATGCGTACCCATAAAAGACTTATAGACATACTGGATCCTAATCCGAAGACGATCGATGCTCTGATGCACCTGGATTTACCTTCCGGAGTAGACATAGAGATAAAATTGTAGGTGAGGAACCGGTGCTGCGAGGCCAGTGGGTAAAATGGTCTTAAGGCAGTAAATTACCGGATTGAAACAGAGGTGATGTTGGAGTACCCGCTTCCAACCACTCACCATATATCTGAACCAGGAGGTAAATAAAGGTGATAAATAAGCTAAACAAAGCCCTGATGGGCACAAAAGTAGGCATGACCCAAATATTTGATGAAAATGGCAAAGCCATACCGGTTACAGTTGTAGAATCAGGTCCCAATATCGTTCTGCAAAAGAAAACGACCGAAACTGACGGTTATAATGCACTGCAAATGGGGTTTGGCAATATCAGGGAAAGACTGGTTAACAAACCTGAAACGGGACATTTTCAAAAGGCTAAAGTCAAACCCGTACGCTATGTTAAAGAATTCCGTCTTGATAACGTGAATGATTATGAAATCGGGTCAGAAGTAAATGTAGATATATTCGCTCCCGGAGAAATCGTTGACGTGATAGGAACATCCAAAGGCAAGGGTTTCGCCGGAGGCGTTAAACGTCATAATTTTGCTCGTGGTTCCATGGGCCACGGCTCCAAATATCACCGGCGTCCAGGTTCCTTGGGAGCCAAAGGGCCGGCTCGAGTATTTAAAGGACGCAAGTTGCCTGGTAGATTGGGTGGAGAACGGGTTACCGTACAGTGTCTGCAAATCGTAAAGGTCTATCCGGAAAAAAACCTTATCCTGATCAAGGGTGCAATACCTGGGCCGCGTAAAGGTCTGGTTATTATCAAGAATTCTGTCAAGGCATAGCTTTATGTGAAGGAGGTTAGGAAGATGCCTAAAGTTGCGGTATATAACATGCTCGGAGCCCAGGTTGGAGAAATCGAATTAAATGATGACGTTTTCGGAATAGAGCCTAATAAAGCAGTCATGTACGACTTCATTAAGATGCAATTGGCCAACAAACGCCAGGGAACCTCATCCACCAAGACCAGGACCGAAGTAAGAGGAGGGGGCAGAAAGCCCTGGAGACAAAAAGGAACCGGCCGTGCTCGCGTAGGCAGCAGCAGAAATCCGGTTTGGAGAGGCGGCGGGATTGCTTTTGGGCCCAAGCCCAGAGATTATTCCTATAAACTTCCCCAGAAGGTCAGAAGGCTGGCTTTAAAATCAGCTCTGTCCAGCAAAGCTCTGGATAATAAAATTGTAATTGTAGATGAATTTAATTTCGATCAGCCCAAGACCAAAGTAATGGTGCAAGCTCTGGAAGCTTTGAAAGTAGGCAAAAAGACTTTGCTTATCACTGCAGATGGGAATGTTAATGTGGTCAAGTCAGCCAGAAATATCGAAGGCGTAAAACCGATGCGGGCTGATTTCATTAATGTTTACGATATATTGAAACACGATACCCTGCTCATGACCAAAGATGCAGTAGCCATGGTAGAGGAGGTATTTGCATAATATGAAAGACTATCGTGACATCATTATCAAACCAGTAGTAACCGAAAAATCCATGGATCTGCTGGCGGATAACAAATACACCTTTATTGTTGATAAAAAAGCCAATAAAACCGAGATAAAAAATGCGATCGAGAATATTTTCAAAGTTGAAGTTGCCAAAGTGTATACCATGAATATTAAAGGAAAACCCAAACGCATGGGACGGTTCGAAGGTAAAAGACCGGACCGCAAGAAAGCTGTCGTAGCCCTGAAAGCAGGTCAAAAAATACGCCTGTTTGAAGGAATGTAGCAAAATTAGATCGGGAGGATTGCTCCGATGGGTATAAAAAAATACAAACCAACAACACCCAGCAGAAGACATATGACAATAATGACTTTTGATGAACTTACCAAAAAGGAACCGGAGAAAAGTCTTACTGTCAGTCTGAAAAGCAAGGCGGGAAGAAATGCACAGGGAAGAATGACCGTCCGGCATAAAGGCGGCGGACATAAACGCCTGTACCGTATAATTGATTTCAAACGTATTAAAGACGAAGTACCTGCAAAAGTTGCGGCGATAGAATATGATCCTAACCGTTCGGCCAATATTGCGCTGCTGCATTATGCAGACGGTGCCAAGGCTTATATCGTAGCCCCCAACAGTCTGAAGGTTGGCGATACGGTCGTATCAGGCAAATCAGCCGATATAAAAACCGGCAATGCCCTGCCGCTAAAGGATATCCCTGTCGGTTCGCTGATTCACAACATTGAAATGAGACCCGGCAAAGGCGGGCAGCTCGTCAGAGCAGCCGGAACCGTTGCTCAGCTGATGGCCAAGGAAGGTTCTTATGCGCATGTCAGACTTCCTTCCGGAGAAGTGAGACTGGTTCATATAAATTGCCGTGCAACCCTGGGTCAGGTCAGCAATCTGGAACACGAAAACGTCAAAATTGGTAAAGCCGGGCGTAGCCGTTGGATGGGAAACAGACCTTCCGTCAGAGGCTCGGTCATGAATCCGACTGATCATCCCCATGGCGGTGGTGAAGGTCGTGCTCCTATAGGAAGGAAATATCCGGTATCACCTTGGGGCAAAATCGCCATTGGCGGCAAGACTCGTAAAAAGAAACCGTCAGACAATATGATCGTAAGGAAACGCAAGTAAAGGAGGTCTTTCATTAAATGGCCAGGTCGTTAAAAAAAGGACCTTATTGTGAGGAAAAGCTTTTAGCTAAAGTTGAAGATATGAACCAAACCGGGCAGAAGAAAGTAATCAAAACCTGGTCCCGGCGTTCAACCATAATGCCCCAGATGGTGGGTCATACGCTGGCGGTTCATGACGGCCGCAAACACATTCCCGTATACGTTACCGAAGAGATGGTGGGAATGAAATTAGGAGAATTTGCTCCGACCAGAACCTATCGCGGGCATGCCGGTAAATCTGAAAAATCGAGCAGATCGAGGTAGAAAGGAGGAGGCAATATTTATGGAAGCCAGAGCAGTAGCCCGGTATTTGCGGGTATCTCCTTTAAAAGCACGTCAGGTGGCCGATCTGGTAAGAGGTAAAGATGTAAAGGAAGCCCTGGGTATTTTAAGATATACCAATAAAAAATCTTCTCCCCTGATCAGCAAAGTGGTTAAATCTGCAATAGCCAACGCAGAACATAACTATGATATGGACTCAGACGAATTATATATCTCCGAGATTAAGATCAATGAGGGTCCCACTCTGAAGAGAATGAGACCCAGAGCCTATGGCAGAGCTGATGTAAGACGTCACAGAACCAGTCATATAACTGTGGTGCTAAGGGAAAGGGAGGTTAAATAGTGGGTCAAAAGGTTCATCCGAAAGGATTTAGAATTGGTATTATCCGGAATTGGGATTCCAACTGGTATGCAGATAGAGATTATGCAGATCTCCTGCACGAAGATTATAAAATCCGTGAAATGATCAAAGAACGCTTCTACACTGCCGGTATTTCCAAGGTTGAAATTCAAAGAACCGGTAATCGGGTAAAAATAACGATTCACACTGCCAAACCAGGCATCGTAATCGGCCGCGGTGGTACGGAAGTAGAAAAACTTAAGCAGGATCTGATTAATTTAACCAAAAAAAATATCAATATCAATATTCAAGAAATCAAGAAACCGGAGCTTGATGCACAGATTGTGGCTGAAAACGTAGCCCAGCAGTTGGAGAAAAGAATCTCCTTCCGGCGCGCGATGAAACAATCTGTAAGCAGAACCATGCGTTCAGGCGGAATCGGTATGAAAATAGCCATATCGGGTCGGTTGGGCGGAGCTGAAATAGCTCGTACGGAATGGTATGCGGAAGGAAAAGTTCCCCTGCATACACTGCGGGCGGACATCGACTATGGATTTGCTGAAGCCAATACGACCTACGGCAAGATTGGCATTAAAGTATGGATCAATCGAGGGGAGATAAGCCCTGAAGCGAAGAAGAGACCGCAAGCGAAGCAGCGGGAGGAGGCAGATCAGTAATGCTTATTCCTAAAAGAGTCAAACATAGAAAGCAACACCGGCCGGGACTTAAAGGCAAGGCTCAAAAAGGCAATACCGTTACCTACGGAGATTACGGATTACAGGCCCTGGAAGCCTCCTGGATTACAAACCGCCAGATAGAAGCAGCCCGTATTGCGATCAACAGATATATAAAAAGAGGCGGGCATTTGTGGATCAAGATATTTCCTGACCGTCCCATCACGGCCAAACCGGCTGAAACCAGAATGGGTAAGGGAAAGGGTTCACCTGAGCAGTGGGTTGCAGTTGTAAAGCCAGGCAGAGTCATGTTCGAATTGGCTGGAGTAAATGAAGAAACCGCCCGCGAAGCAATGCGTTTGGCGGCCAACAAACTGCCGATCAAATGCAAGTTCGTAAAAAGAGAAGAAATGGATGGTGAGGTTAGTGATAGCTAAGAAAATGAGAGAGCTAACCGACGAAGAACTAGTCAGGAAAGTCTCCGGATATAAAGAAGAACTATTTAACCTCAGATTTCAGATGGCAACAGGTACATTGGATAACCCCATGCGCATCAGAGAGGTCAGAAAGAACATAGCCAGATGTAAAACTGTATTAAGGCAGCGGGAGATATCTAAGGAGAGTAACGGATAAAAGGAGGTCTCAAGGTGGCTGAGAATCAAGGCAACCGCAAAACTCGGGTGGGTACTGTAACCAGTGACAAGATGGAAAAAACCATAACCGTATCCATTGAAACTGTGCAGCAACATCCGCTTTATAAAAAAACTATCAAGACCAGTAAAAAATATAAAGTACATGATGAAAACAATGAAGCCAAAATTGGTGATGTAGTGAAAATCATGGAAACCCGCCCCTTAAGCAAGGATAAGAGATGGACACTCGTAGAAATCGTTCAGAAAGCCAAGACTTTACAGTAGTCCTGGTAATTTGATGGGAGGTTAAACCGTGATTCAACAAGAGACGATGTTACAAGTGGGTGACAACACCGGCGCCAAAAAAGTGCTTTGTATAAAGGTTCCGGGAGGATCCAAGCGCCGTTATGCAACTGTAGGAGATATTATCATAGCATCCGTAAAGGAAGCTGCACCCAATGGCGTAGTTAAAAAAGGCGATGTCGTCAAAGCCGTTGTGGTCAGAACCAAGAAAGAAATTCGCAGACCGGATGGTTCCTATATAGCATTTTCCGAAAATGCGGCCGTTATTATTGACGACAACGGCAATCCCCGGGGAACCAGAATATTCGGACCTGTAGCCAGGGAACTTAGGGATAAGAACTTCATGAAAATCATATCTCTGGCCCCCGAAGTGCTTTAGTCGGTGGAGGTGTAGAACAATGAATATAAAAAAAGGCGATACCGTACTGGTGATAACCGGTAAGGATGCCGGCCGCAAAGGCAAGGTTCTGAAGGTTATCCCCAAGGATAATAGAGTGGTTGTTGAAGGTATAAACAAAGCCAAAAAACACCAGCGTCCCAGTCGGGCCATTCCTCAGGGAGGCATTCTTCAGATCGAGGCACCATTAAATGTTTCCAATGTTATGTTGCTTTGCACGAAGTGTAATAAACCTACCCGGATGGCCAAAAGATTTTTAGAAAACGGAACCAAAGTAAGAATCTGCAAGAATTGCGGAGAGGTATTAGACTAAACTCCAGGAAGGGAGGCTAGCTGTTAAATGGCTAGGCTGTACGAGGTTTACAAGCAGGAAATCACACCCAAACTAATGGATAAATTTCAGTATAAAAATGTTATGCAGGTTCCCAAAATTGAAAAGGTAATCATCAATATTGGAGTTGGCGAAGCCATTCAGAATCCTAAAGCATTGGATGCGGCAGTGAATGATTTAAGTCTTATTTCCGGACAGAAGCCGATTATCACCAAAGCCAAGAAATCCATTGCCGGATTTAAATTACGCGAGGGTATGCCGATCGGTTGCAAAGTTACCCTGCGCGGTGAACGGATGTATTTGTTCCTGGATAAACTCATCAACATCGTGTTGCCGCGGGTGCGCGATTTCAGAGGCGTTTCACCGCAGGCTTTTGACGGTCGGGGTAATTATTCGCTGGGAATAAAAGAACAAACCATTTTCCCGGAGATAGAATATGACAAGATCGACAAGGTTAGAGGTATGGAAGTGATTATCGTTACGACAGCCAAGACTGATGAAGAAGCACGTGAACTGTTGAAGAGCATGGGAATGCCGTTTAGATAAGGGAGGTTTTTACAAAATGGCAAAGAAAGCTATGATAGAAAAACAAAAACGTCCCCACAAGTTCAAAGTGCAGGAATATAATCGCTGCAAAATTTGTGGAAGACCCAGAGCCTACATGGGCAAATTCGGAATGTGTAGAGTTTGCTTTAGAGAACTGGCACACAAGGGCGAAATACCAGGAATAACCAAATCCAGTTGGTAACTCTATATATTTAATGCCTGCCTGCATTTACTTGCAGACCCCTCCCTCAAATAGGATGGTGCCGGCAAAACAGGATGGCAAATGGTAAAAAAGGAGGTATAAAAATATGGTCATGACTGATCCCGTAGCCGATTTCCTAACCAGAATTAGAAACGGCAATATGGTCATGCATCAAACCGTTGAAGTACCTGGATCAAAAATGAAGATTGGGTTAACCAAAATTCTTAAAGAAGAAGGGTATATCAAGGATTTTGAATATATTGAAGATGGTAAACAAGGGGTTATAAGAATATACCTCAAATACGGACCTAACAAAGAGAAAGTTATTACAGGTTTGAAAAGAATCAGCAAGCCCGGACTTAGAGTATACGTACAAAAGGACGAAGTTCCCAAAGTGCTTGGCGGACTTGGAACGGCGATTGTATCTACTTCCAAAGGACTAATGACTGATAAAAATGCCCGCAAAGAAGGCCTGGGCGGAGAAGTGATCTGTTACATCTGGTAGTCGAAGGAGGAGTAAAACGTGTCCAGAATAGGTAGAAAGCCTATCACTCGACCTGATAACGTAAAGGTAACAATAGAAGATAATATAGTTACTGTTGAGGGTCCAAAAGGAGTTCTTACACAGCAAATACCCCACGATATATCAATTGAAATAAATGATGGTCAGCTGCAGGTCAGCAGGCCCAGTGATGCAGCCAATCATCGTGCTTTACATGGATTAACCAGAGCACTGGTGGCCAATATGGTACAAGGAGTAAGCCAGGGTTTTGAGAAAAAACTGGAACTGGTTGGGGTTGGATACCGTGCCCAGCTGCAGGCAAATAAACTTCTTATCAATATTGGCTTCTCTCATCCGGTTGAGGTAGAGCCTCCCCAGGGAATTGAGTTTGAAGTCCCGGCACCCACCAAAATAACGGTTAAAGGGATAGACAAACAACTGGTTGGCAATACCGCTGCCCATATTCGTGCCATTAGAAAACCGGAACCCTATAAAGGTAAAGGTATCAAGTACGAAGGCGAATTTATCAGACGCAAGGCTGGTAAAGCGGGCGGTAAATAACTAGGAAGGGAGTGACTACGTTGATCAAAAAGACCAGCAGAAAAGAAACCAGAAAGAGCAGACATTTAAGAATACGCAACAAAGTATCAGGAACGAGTGAAACTCCGAGACTTTGTGTTTATACAAGTCTGCAGCATATATATGCCCAGCTCATTGACGACGTAAACGGGGTTACCTTGGCTACGGCTTCGACCCTGGACAAAGACATGGATGATTTGGCCAACAAGAGCAATATTGATGCCGCCAAACGGGTTGGCAGCAGCATTGCCAAAAAGGCCCAGGAAAAAGGAATCACCAGTGTTGTATTTGATCGCAATGGCCGCAAGTATCATGGTAAAGTATCGGCTTTAGCAGATGCGGCCAGAGAAAACGGACTCGTGTTTTAGTATTTATTTCCGTCAGATAGGAGGGAAAAAATGATTGAGAAGGATCAAGCAGCCCCTGAACTGATAGAAAAAGTTGTTAACATCAGAAGGGTTGCGAAAGTTGTAAAGGGCGGACGCAGGTTTAGTTTCAGTGCCCTGGTGGTAGTTGGTGATGGTGAGGGAAAAGTAGGTACCGGCAAAGGCAAGGCCACTGAAGTACCCGAAGCAATCAGAAAAGCCATGGAAAATGCCAAAAAAAATATGATCGATGTCCCCCTAATCGATAACAGAACCATACCGCATGCGGTTCTGGGAAGATTCGGTGCCGGTGAAGTTCTTTTAAAACCAGCCTCTGCAGGTACCGGTGTTATTGCCGGCGGGCCGGTCAGAGCTGTTCTCGAAGCGGCGGGATTAAAAGATATTCTTACCAAATCTCTGGGTTCAGCCAATGCCAACAACATGGTACACGCTACCATGGAAGGTTTAAAGAGCCTGAAGCGGATCGATGAAGTAGCTCGTCAGCGCGGTAAAACCATAGACGAGATCAAGAACTAGGAGGGAAAAACCGTGGCTAAACAGTTGAAAATAACATGGCAAAAAAGCTTTATTGGTTACCCTCAAACGCAGAGAATGACCATTAAAAGCCTGGGGCTGAAGAAGCTTTATCAGTCCGTAGTCAAAGAAGATTCTGCACAGCTCAGGGGACAAATAAACAAGGTAAAACATCTGGTTAGTGTTGAAGAACTGGATTAAGTATAGGGAGGTTTTACAGTGAAATTAGAAGAAATAAAATCTCCGCCGGGAGCCAACAAGAGTCCAAAAAGAGTTGGCAGAGGTATCGGCTCAGGCCATGGCAAGACTTCCACCCGCGGTCACAAAGGTCAGAAGGCCCGCTCCGGAGCCAGCATCCGGCGAGGCTTTGAAGGCGGTCAAATGCCATTGCAGAGGCGCATTCCCAAACGGGGTTTTACTAACATATTCAAAAAAGAATGGTCGATTGTAAATGTAAAAGACCTTAACATTTTTGATGATGGCACCCTGGTTACCGTTGCCGTGCTCAAACAAGCCGGATTGATCAGAAAAACTGATATCCCGGTCAAACTGCTGGGTGACGGCGAAGTAGAAAAACAGCTGACCGTGCAGGTGCATAAAGCCAGTCAGCAGGCTGAAGACAAGATTATGGCCAGAGGCGGCAAAGTTGAGGTGATTTAATGCTTAACTCATTTCAGCAAGCCATAAAAGTTGGAGACCTGCGCAAGAAATTGCTGTTTACGCTCCTTATGCTGCTAATATTCAGACTTGGTGCCCATATCCCGGTTCCGGGAATTAATCCGGAGGCCATGTCGGAATTGCTGAAGGGACAGTTGTTTGGATTTTTTGATATTATTTCCGGGGGAGCTTTTAAACGTTTCAGCGTTTTTGCCATGAGCATAACCCCGTATATTAATGCTTCCATTATTATGCAGTTGCTGACTGTAGTTATACCCAAACTGGAAGAACTAAACAAGGAAGGCGAAGAAGGCCGCAAAAAAATTGCCCAATATACCAGATACGGAACCGTAGTACTGGGATTCATTCAGGCAGTCGGTATGGCTGTAGCTCTGAGCAAAGCCGGAGCGATCAACAATCCGGGAATAGCTTCCTATATTGTTATCGCAGTATCACTTACAGCTGGAACAGCAATGCTGATGTGGCTTGGTGAAATGATTACCGAAAGAGGTATCGGCAACGGTATTTCTCTGATTATTTTCTGTGGCATAGTCGCTCGTATACCTACCCAGATATATAACGTAGGGCAGGAATTGACCGGCGGGTTGGTCGGATTTATCAATATTATTTTATTGATTACCGTAATTCTGGTGGTTATAGCAGCAGTTGTGGCGGTGAATGAAGGTCAGCGCAGATTGCCCGTACAATATGCCAAGCGTCTGGTAGGGCGTAAAATGTATGGTGGACAGAGCACATTTTTACCCCTTAGGGTTAACGCTGCCGGGGTTATTCCGATCATATTTGCGATGTCGCTGTGTATGTTCCCGGCCACAATTGGGGCCTGGATGTCACCAACCTCTGCTTACAACCAGTTTATAAACTCCTATTTCAATTTTGGCAGTGTTCTTTACAACGTAATATATGCTTTGTTGATTGTATTTTTTACTTATTTCTATGTGGCCATTATATTTAATCCTATGGATGTGGCCGATAACATTAAAAGAAACGGCGGTTTTGTTCCCGGTATAAGACCGGGCAGACCCACCGCAGAATATATCGATAAGATTCTTTCACGCCTGACCATGGCGGGAGGTATTTTCCTGGCTTTGATTGCAGTACTGCCTAATTTCGTAATTGCCATTACCGGAGTAACCAGTCTCTGGTTTGGCGGAACGGCTCTCCTGATCGTAGTCGGCGTTGCATTGGATACAATGAAACAGATAGAATCACACTTACTTTTAAGAAGTTATGAAGGTTTTGTAAAATAATAGGAGATGATTAGTAATGAACATTATCCTTTTAGGCCCTCCCGGTGCCGGTAAAGGAACACAGGCAGAATTTATCAAAGCAAACTACCCCATCCTTCATATTTCAACCGGTGACATGTTTAGAGAAGCGGTTGGCAATAAAACCGCGATGGGCCTGGAAGCCAAAAAGTACATGGATGCAGGCCAATTGGTACCGGATGAGGTTACCATCGGTGTGGTTGAGGAGCGGCTGTCTCAACCGGACTGCAGTAACGGATTTCTGCTGGATGGTTTTCCCCGCACTATTCCGCAAGCGGAAGCTTTGGATAAAGTGATGGCCGGATTAGGTAAGAGAGTTGATCTGGCCCTGGAAATAACCGTTCCGGATTCGATTATTATCGAGCGTATGACGGGCAGAGTGAGTTGCAGCCAATGCAAAGCAGTTTACAATACCAATTTTAATCCTCCGGTTAAAGCCGGTATTTGTGACAAGTGCGGCGGAGAGCTCGTACAACGCAGCGATGATAAAGAAGAAACCGTCAAGAATCGTTTGCAAGTTTATGCCGAGCAAACCCAACCGCTGTTAGGCTATTATGAAAAAGCGGGCAAACTTAAAAGCTTGGACGGTAACCGTGATCCTCAGGTAGTATTCAAGGATGTACAGAGTTTACTGGAGAAATTCTAAATGATAACCATCAAGACCCGTGCTGAGATCGAAAAAATGAGACGTTCCGGCCGTATCGTAGCCGAAACCCTCAGCCTGATTGAAGCAGCGATAAAACCAGGCATTACCACTGCTTCCTTGGATGCGCTGGCAATGGAGGAATGTAGAAAGAAACAGGCTATTCCAGTTTTTAAAAATTATCCCCATCCGCGCAGAGGAAAACCTTTTCCCGGTGCTGTATGTGTATCTGTAAATGAAGAGGTAGTACATGGCATACCTGGTGAAAGGATCCTGCGGGAAGGAGATATCGTAAGCGTAGATTTTGGAGTTATAGTTGACGGTTATGCTGGGGATGCAGCTATAACCGTGCCGGTAGGTGAAGTTGATCCCATTTTAATAAAGCTGATTGAAACTACTGAGCAGTCATTATTGAAGGGGATTGAACAGGCGCAGGCAGGAAACCGATTAGGTTATGTTTCCAGTGCAATCCAAAATTTCGCTGAAAATAATGGATTTTCGGTAGTCAGAGATTATGTCGGACACGGAATTGGTACTGCGATGCATGAGGATCCGCCCATACCCAACTATGGAAAGAAGAACAGCGGACCGGTTTTAAAAGCAGGAATGACCCTGGCGATAGAACCGATGATTAACCAGGGAAGCTATCAGGTGTACACCAAAAAGGATGAGTGGACGGTGGTTACAAAAGATGGTTTACCTTCGGCGCACTTTGAACACAGCATTGTTGTCTGGGACCATGGCCCCGAAATTCTTACCAAAAGGTAACGGGGGTGACTGATGATATCTGAAAACATGTTGGGAAGAATTGTTTATTCCAGGAACGGAAGAGACAAAGGAAGGCCTTTCGTAATTATCAGGATCGTAAATGAACGTTACGTAATCGTCAGTGACGGGGATATAAGAAAAATTGAAAATCCGAAAATGAAAAATGTAAAGCATCTGCAGTATACCAATTTAAAAGCCAACGAGGTCATTGACTATTTAAATAGAGGAGAAATACCCGATAACCATATTATTAAAAGAAATATCAGGCAGATACTTGAAAGAGGAGAAACAGATGGGAAGGAGGTCTGGTAAATGGCTAAAGATGACGTTATTGAGGTAGAGGGTAAAGTGCTGGAACCATTGCCTAACGCCATGTTTACGGTTGAACTGGAAAATGGCCATAAGGTCCTCGCCCATATATCCGGGAAAATGCGGATGAATTTTATCAGAATTTTACCTGGCGACCGAGTAATGGTTGAGCTGTCGCCGTATGATTTAAACCGCGGCAGAATAACATATCGTTTCAAGTAACTCTTCACCTTTAAAAGGAGGTATCGTTTCGTGAAAGTAAAACCATCAGTGAAACCCATGTGCGAAAAGTGCAAAGTCATTAAACGCAATGGCAAAGTAATGATAATATGCGAAAATCCCAAGCATAAACAGGTGCAGGGATAAAGATCCATAGAAGGTATTTGCGAAAATATTCAAAGATGTACCAAAGACTAATAAAAACTGAAGGATGTGAAAAAATTTGGCAAGAATAGCAGGTGTTGATTTACCCCGTGACAAGAGAGTTGAAATCTCCCTTACCTATATTTATGGAATCGGGAAACCATCAGCGCAGAAAATATTGGCCGAAGCAGGTATAAACCCTGATACGAGGGTGAAAAATTTAACCGAGGAAGAAGTTTCCAAGCTCAGAGCCATTATCGATAAAAACTATACCGTGGAAGGCGACCTACGTAGAGACGTCAGCATGAGCATCAAGCGCTTGACGGATCTGGGTTGCTATCGGGGTATTCGCCATCGGCGTGGATTACCGGTAAGAGGCCAGAACACCAAAAACAATGCCCGTACCCGCAAAGGACCTAAACGTACTGCTACTGGCAAGAAGAAATAGTTTTAAGGAGGGTAATTGAGTGGCCAAAAAAACAACCACGCGTATCAAAAGGCGTGAAAAAAAGAACATTGCTGAAGGAATTGCACATATCAAATCAACGTTTAACAATACAATCATATCCATTACCGATAAACATGGAAATGCAATATCCTGGGCCAGCGCCGGTACATCGGGATTCAAAGGTTCCCGCAAAAGCACCCCGTTTGCTGCCCAGCAGGCGGCTGAGACTGCTGCCCGCGCCGCCATGGAACACGGACTCAAAGAAGTCGAGTGCTATGTAAAAGGACCTGGCGCAGGCCGTGAAGCAGCGATTCGTTCTTTACAGGCAGCGGGTTTGGAAGTAAGCGTTATCAAAGACGTTACCCCCATCCCCCACAATGGTTGCAGACCGCCAAAAAGAAGAAGGGTATAAGGAGGGAATCGTTTAAGTGGGAAGATATACTGATTCAGTTTGTCGCCAGTGCCGTCGCGAAGGTGAAAAATTGTTCCTTAAGGGAGACCGTTGTTATTCTGCCAAATGTGCAATTGAGAAAAGACCCTTCGTACCAGGTCAGCATGGACAAAAACGCAGACAAAAAACCAGTGAATATGGTTTGCAGTTAAGAGAAAAGCAAAAGACCAAGCGCATTTATGGAGTAAGCGAAAAACAGTTCCGCAACTCCTTTAAGAAAGCCGACCGTCAGGCTGGTATAACCGGTGACAATCTTATGATTTTACTGGAAAGACGGCTGGATAATGTTGTTTTCAGAATGGGGCTGGCCAGCTCACGCAAAGAAGCACGCCAGCTTGTTAATCACGATCATTTCACCATAAACGGCAAGAAGGCCAATATACCTTCTATGCTGGTTAAAGCAGGTGATTTTATAAAGGTCAAGGAGAGCAGCGCCGGTTCGGCCAAGTTTGAAGATCTCAAAGCAGCTGCAGCCTATAAAACTCCCCCCGAGTGGCTGGAAGTCGATGTAGAAAATCTCAGCGGCAAAGTATTGGCCTTGCCCGGCAGAGAACAGATAGATACAGTTGTCAGCGAACAGCTCATCGTTGAACTATACTCTAGATAATCTATCTATATGTTTTTACCTCTAATAGACAAGGAGGGGATAATTAGTGCTAGAGATGGAAAAACCTCGGATCGAGCGAGTGGGACAGGATCCATCGATAAATTATGGTAAATTTGTGATCGAACCTCTGGAGAGGGGTTATGGCACAACCCTGGGCAATGCCCTGCGCCGGGTGCTGTTGTCTTCATTGCCAGGCGCGGCAGTCACATCCATAAAGATTGACGGAGTTCTGCATGAATTTTCCACTATACCCGGTGTCCTGGAAGATACCACCGAGCTGATTCTAAATATCAAGCAAATGGTTTTGCGTTATGATGGATGCGAACGCAAAATTATCCGCTTGGAACAAAAAGGCAAAAAAGAGGTTTGTGCAGGCGATCTGGAACCGGATGCAGAAGTGGAAGTACTCAATCCGGAACTACATATTGCCAGTCTCGACGACGATGGAGTGCTCGAAATTGAAATGACCGTTGAGAGAGGCCGGGGATATGTGGGCGCCGATCAGCAACCTAATAAAAATGATGATATTGTAGGTTTATTACCCATTGATTCAATTTTTACTCCGGTTACCAAAGTTAATTATACGGTCGACAATGCCCGGGTAGGCAAAAGGACCGACTATGACAAACTGGTACTTGAAATCTGGACCAACGGCAGCATTAAACCAGAGGAAGCCATTAGTTTATCAGCCCAGATACTGATCCAGTATCTCAGCTTGTTTACTGAAATTGACGATACCTATGCAGAAGTAGAGATTCTGGTCGAAAAGGAAGAAGAGAAAAAAGACAAGGTACTGGAAATGTCAATAGAAGAACTGGAACTCTCTGTACGCGCTTCCAATGGGCTTAAACGCGCCAACATCAATACCGTTGGCGATTTGATTGAAAAAACCCGCGAAGAAATGAGTAAGATCAGGAATCTGGGGCAGAAATCTCTGGAAGAGATCGAGCGCAGATTAGGTGAGCTGGGATTTACATTCAAGAAATCAGAAGATTAGAAAGGAGGAACTTTCTTGAGTTACCGCAGATTCGGACAATTAGCAGATCACCGCAGATCCATGATGAGAAACGCAGTAACCTCTTTACTGGAACACGGCAGCATTATGACTACTGAAACCAGAGCCAAAGATATAAGAAAAGTTGCCGAGAAGATGATTAGTCTGGCCAAAAAAGGCGATCTGCATTCCAGAAGACAGGCTCAGTCTTATTTGATGAAAGAAGAAGTGGTCTACAAGCTTTTCAATGGTATAAATGAGCGTTATACAAATCGTGATGGAGGCTATACCAGGATCATCAGAACCGGTAATCGCAAAGGTGACGGTGCCCCGATGGTCAAAATTGAGCTGGTTGATTAAACCTGGGGATAGCCTAATCCCCGGTTTCTTCAGCATTCACGATATAAGAGCTGATATCACTCATAAATGGTATCAAGGGAGGATTTACAAATATCCTCCTAATTTTTTGTCAGGTGAATTCAAGTTCAGGGAGATTACCGATTCTTTAAATTTCGGGTGTATTTAATTGATCTGACCCAAGGAGATGACGCTAATGCCGAAGATCAGGCTGGTAATGGAATATGATGGCAGCAATTATCATGGCTTCCAAAGACAGCTCAATGCCAACACCATACAGTCCGAGTTGGAGCAGGCCATTTATAAGATCAGCCGGGAGTCAGTTGCAGTAATAGCCGCCGGACGAACCGATGCGGGCGTACATGCATTGGGCCAAGTGGCAGCTTTCAATACTGAAACAGAGATTCCGGCTGATAAATGGCGTCCGGCTTTAAACAGCGTCCTGCCAGACGATATCCGCATACTGGAGAGTGAAGCAGCATCTCCTGCTTTTCACCCCCAGTATGACGCCCTGCATAAGAGCTATTGCTATTTGATTTACCGGAAAAAGGAGCGGGCATCTTTCTATCGTAAATATGCATTGCTCTGTAATCAGCAGCTTGATATAAAAGCAATGCAGCGCGGCTGCAGTTACATCATCGGCAAGCATGATTTCCGCTGCTTTTGTGCCAGCGGCTCGGGGGCCAAAACTTGGGAACGAACGGTATACATCTGCAACCTGGAGGATAAAGGAGACTGGCTGAAATTAAATATAACTGCGGACGGATTTTTATATAATATGGTACGCATCATCGTGGGAACTCTTTTGGAAATAGGACGCGGACGTTATCAGCCCGAACAAATAAGTACCATGATCGCCTCCTGCGAGCGCAGCCAGGCCGGCCCAACCGCAGCTCCTCAGGGACTATACCTTTGTTCGGTCAAATATCCCCAAGAGTAAAGTAATATAATATAATATGAAAATGCTGCTGGGTTCAGCAATAAATTATAGTCAATATTGCCTTTAATATGACAGCATTTCTTGACAAACTCAATTAAATATGGATAAAATAATAAGGCAGTCTCTGAACTCCTGTTTGGCTCCAGCCCCGTTGACAAGCAGAGAGCACGGAGCAATTATTTGTGTTCGAAACCCATTAGCAACAGGAGGGAAATTCTTTGAAAACATATATGGCGAAACCAGCGGAGATTGACCGCAAATGGTACGTGATAGATGCAGAAGGCCAGACTCTGGGCAGACTTGCTTCAGAAGTAGCTTCTATTTTGAAAGGAAAACATAAAGCCATTTATACACCCCATGTTGATACCGGTGATTTTGTGATTGTAATCAATGCTGGCAAGATCCAGATGACCGGCAACAAGCTCAGCGATAAAATGTACCGCCGTTATTCCGGCTATCCGGGCGGATTAAAAGAAGTCAATTATGGCACCCTGTTGGCCAGAAAACCTGAGAAGGCAATCGAGGCTGCGGTCAAAGGGATGCTGCCGCACAACCGTCTGGGCCGGGCGATGTACAAGAAGCTCAAGGTTTACAGAGGCAGTGAACACCCGCATCAAGCCCAGAAACCAGAACTTCGTGAACTGAGAGGTTAGGAGGATCGATATGGCTAGTGTACAATACTGGGGAACCGGAAGAAGAAAAACCGCAATTGCCAGAGTTAGATTGGTGCCTGGTAGTGGCAACATAAATATCAATAATCGTAGCTTTGAAGATTTCTTTCCCAATAAAACCAGTCGTCTGATCGTTTTACAGCCAATGGAGCTGACCAACACGACGGGCAGATTTGATGTTCTTTGTCGGGTCAACGGCGGAGGCGTTACCGGTCAGGCCGGGGCTATAAGACTGGGGATTGCCCGGGCGCTTATCAAAGCCAACCCTGAGCTCAGACCGGCATTAAAAAGAGCCGGCTTCCTGACTCGCGACCCACGCATGGTGGAGAGAAAGAAATACGGACTGCATAAAGCCCGTAAAGCTCCCCAATACAGTAAGCGTTAACAATTCCAATGCCAAGCAGCACCTCCTGGATAATGCCGGGAGGTGTTTATTTTTGCTCTTTTTCGTTCCATTTGCCCAACGATATTTTTATGCCCTTATATTATTTCTTCTGTCCGCATATAAATAGGTATTCGAGGGTAATAGAGGGGGAATCCGCTTGAGCAGAAGGAACAGGGAAGCAGGCCAGCAGTTTCAACCGTTTTTCAGGATATTAATTATCAAGAAAAAAACTACTATAATAGCTGCCATTTTCTTAATAATAGCGGCGGCTTTTGCGGTATCGGCAATTTTTACAGTCAAGAGGCCGGAACTGCCCGCTATGTCATATGTGATTGCCGGTCAGGTAATAGCTGTGGATGCAGGCCATGGCGGAATTGACCCCGGAGCCTCAAGGTACGGATATGAGGAAAAAGATATTACTCTGGCTATCAGCAAAAAACTGGTTCGCTATCTGAATCAAGCCGGAGCCCGCGCAGTAAATTTAAGGATCGGGGATGGTGATCTCTGCGGAGACAACTTCCAAGGAAAAATTCGCGAAAGAAAAAGGCGGGATCTGGCTCTGCGCGTTGAGAAAGCTAAAAACGCCCATGCCGATTTATTTATAAGCATTCATACAAATGCCGATTTGAGCCCCCGCTGGTCGGGCGCACAAACCTTCTATAAAGCCGGGCAGGAAGAAAGTAAACGTACAGCTATAGCTATCCAGGATGAATTAATCCGCATTTTGGGCAATAATAAACGTGAGGCCAAAACCGGCAGTTATTATATTCTGAATAAAGCTCCCATGCCCATTGTAATCGTGGAAGCAGGTTTCCTGTCCAATCCCCGTGAGGCCCAATTGCTGGTTTCTGATGAATATCAGGAAAAAATCGCTTATGCAATATTTTCCGGTATTATAAAATCTTACTTGCCAGAGGAAAAAAGCAGTAACAAGAAGAATTAAATCAATAATAATAAAACAAGAAGGAGGCAGGTTTATGATCAGTTATGGGGCACTGATGCCGCACCCGCCGGTTCTGATTAAAGAAATAGGCGGCACAAGGCTGCACCAGCTGCAGACCAGCCTGGAAACATTGTCGGCCATAAGCAGCGAGTTGCTGGCTGCAAAGCCGGACTGCATCGTTTTTCTCACCCCGCATGGCAATGTTTTTCAAGATTGCCTGAGTTATTTGACGGCAACATATCTGGAAGGCGATCTGAGAGATTTTGGCTGGTCAGATTCACGGACAAGCCTTAATAATGATCTGCGGTTGATGCAAACCATTGCTGAGCAGGCAACGGTAAAGAATCTGCCTCTGTTGGCAGTCACCCCGGATCTGGCCCAACGTTACCGGCTGAAAGAGAATCTTGACCATGGCATTCTGGTGCCGCTGTATTTCCTGCAGCAGGCAGGCATGGAAGAGATACCAATTCTGGCAATCAGTGTGGGTCTGCTTACCAATGAAGAACTATATAAATTCGGGAAAACCATCCAGGAGGCCAGCGATCAGTTGGGGCGCAGAGTTGCGGTTCTGGCCTCGGGTGATATGTCCCATGCCCTGAAGGAAGAAGGCCCTTATCGCTTCCATCCTGACGGGCCCCGTTTTGACCAGACCGTCAAGGAAGCCTGTGAACGGGGCGATTGGGTCAGCCTGTTGGACATACCGCCGCAGCTGCGAGGAAATGCACGTGAATGCGGGTATCCTTCTCTGCTCATATTGATCGGGGCACTGGACGGTTATCAGCCGGATAAAATTATAACCAACTATGAAGGTCCTTTCGGAGTAGGTTACCTGAGCATGGGGATAAAACCCGGCCAAAAAACGGAGAGCCTGATACCAGGTCTTGAGAACCGTAAAGCCAAACTGACGGCAGCAAGGCGCACCCAGGAAGGGCCTTTGGTACGCTGGGCCAGACTAAACCTGGAACATGCCGTTACCGGGCTTAAGGCGCCGGAGCTGGACACCGAGCTGCAGGAGCTAAAGACGCAGCGGTCTGCCGCATTTGTATCCATCAAGAAGGGGGGCAGTTTAAGGGGTTGTATCGGCACCATCCTGCCTGCTTATAAAAATTTAGCCGAGGAGATTGCCCATAATGCATTGGCGGCCGGTCTGCAGGATCCTCGCTTTACGCCGGTGAATGCGGCCGAGTTGGCCGATCTGGAATACTCCGTAGATGTGCTGGGAGAGCCGGAAAGATGCGGACATGAGGATCTTGATCCCCGCAGATTTGGGGTAATCGTCAGCTATAAAGGACGGCGGGGTTTGCTGCTGCCGGATCTGGAGGGGGTCGATAGCGTGGAAGAGCAGTTGCATATCGCCTGTCAGAAGGCAGGCATTTCACCCCATGAACCTTATGTTATAGAACGTTTCGAGGTTATCCGCCATAAATAAATGTTTATTGTAGTTAACGACGTTGCCCAACCACGTATGGGTACCTCACAGCATTGAAAAAATCCACCCGCTGTAACGCTAAATGAAGTCCAAGAGGTGTTGTATGATAGCTGATAAAGCAGTCCAGTATTATAAAAATGAAGACGAAGGGCGCCTTCGCTGCTTGGTTTGCCCCCATAACTGCGGCCTGAAGGAGGGCCAGAGAGGAATATGCCGGGTCAGGCTAAACCGGGGAGGACAGCTCATTACGCTGAATTATGGCGAGGTTTCTTCATTGGCGATGGATCCGATTGAAAAGAAACCACTCTATCATTTCCATCCCGGTTCCATGATTTTGTCGGCGGGAAGCTGGGGGTGCAACCTGAGCTGCCCGTTTTGCCAGAATTACAGCATAGCCCATCAAATACCGGCCACCCGTTATATAAACCCGGATGAACTGTTGGAGATCAGTCTGGCTTGCCGCGAACAGGGTTCAATTGGACTGGCTTTTACCTATAATGAGCCATTTATGTGGCTGGAATATATTATGGATGCAGGACCCCGCCTGCATGAACAGGGGCTGAAGGTGGTGCTGGTCAGCAACGGCTACATTGAATTGGAACCGCTCCTGGATCTACTTGCTTTTGTTGATGCTTTTAATATTGATTTAAAGGGTTTCAGTGATCGTTTTTATCAGCGCTTTTGCATGGGAAAACTAGCTGCGGTACAGAATACACTGGCCGCCATTGCCGGTAAAGCGCACCTGGAAGTAACCAATCTGCTGATCCCCGGTGAAAATGACAATGACGAGGAGATAAACAGCATGTGCCGCTTTTTGGCGGATTTGGATCCCCGGATTGTGCTACATTTTTCCCGCTATCATCCGGCTTATAAAATGAAATTACCGCCCACTCCGGCGGATACACTGCAGCGGGCGGCGAATATTGCCCGTGAATACCTGGATCATGTTTATCTGGGCAATCTGCCCGGAGCAGAAAACGACAGCTATTGTCCGTACTGTAGGCAAGTATTAATTAGCCGCAGCGGCTATAAGGTTGAAAAATCTGGTCTGGTGCAGGGAAGTTGCAGGTACTGCGGCGAAGATATTCCTTATATAATTGACGATACTTATTAATAAGCAGGATGGGGCGGCTCTCTGATCCGCCCCATCCTTTATATGAAAGCCCCGGGAAAATTCCCGTCAGGCTGTTCAACTAATTAATGACTTATGGTTTACTATATGCTGGATTGATTAATTAGGTTACATTTACTTTAATAACCAAAAAACAGAGCCCGTTAAAATTTTAGCGGCTCTCAGAGCATCAAAAAAGGCGCATAGCTGCGTTATGCCAAAAGCCCGTTCAGTCAGCGTACCATATGTACGCCTCAGTCACGGGTTTTTGGCAAGCCTTGCTCTTCGCCTTTTTTGCTCGCTCTGTTGATTTTTTACTTGAGGATTTTGCATAATTAACTTTTTTTTAATAATCATGCAGCTATAAAATGTCATCCTGAGCGTTAGCGAAGGATCTACGGCACTTACGAGACTCTTCGCTATCGCTCAGAGTGACAGTATTGCATGATTTTTTGAATTATGCAAAACTCTCACTTTATTGACAGTCTCAGAACCCGCTTAAATTTTAGCGGGTTTTGTTATTAACGAAAAAAATTAAATTTATTATTGCAAGAATATGCATCCCAATGTATAATTATATAATCTTAAAAGGGGGTTAAGTTATGCACGAAGTTGCTATTATTGGAGACGGTTATACTGCTGCTGAGCTATTGCGGCTTATCGCCGGTCATGATCAGATGGAAGTTATCATGGTCACTTCCACGGAAAACATCGGTATAAATATCAATAGATTATATCCCCAGTTGAGATCCTGCTACAATCTGACCTGTCAGGCTACTGATCTGGAACAGATAAAGAGCCGGTGCGAAGCGGTTTTTCTGGCGCTTCCCCATGGCTTATCGGTGCCCATGGTCAAAGAACTTACCCGATCAGGTTTGAAATGCGTCGATCTGGGAGCAGATTTTCGTTTTCAGGATGTTAATATATATCAACACTTTTATGAGGTCAGGCATGAGGCACCGGAGTTACTTGGAGAAGCGGTTTACGGACTGCCGGAATTATACCGGGAAAAAATTAAAAATGCGCAGATTATTGCCAACCCGGGATGCTTTCCTACCTCAGCTATTTTACCGCTGGCTCCGCTGTTGCAGTCAGGTTTAATTGAACCGCACGGAATCGTTATCGATTCAAAAAGCGGTGTAACCGGAGCTGGCAAGGCGATGAAACCGGCCAGCCATTTTTGTGAAGTGAATGAAGGCATTAAAGCTTACGGTGTAGGAACTCATCGTCATGCGCCGGAGATCGGTCAGGAACTGAGCCGGGCGGCGGGACAGAAGGTAGGTATGATTTTCACGCCCCATCTGGTGCCGATGAACCGGGGCATTTTAACCACCAGTTATGCTCAGCTGCGCTCAGGGGTGTCAGCCCGGCAGATCCGAGAGGCTTTGGAGGATAGATACAGATCGGAAATATTTGTACAGATTCTGGAACCGGGAGTTTTTCCGCATACCAAATGGGTTTATGGCAGCAATTATATTCATATCGGCATTTATGCCGATGATGCAAGCGGGAATGTAATTCTGGTTTCAGCCCTGGATAATTTATGTAAAGGGGCTTCCGGTCAGGCCCTCCAGAATATGAATCTGATGCTGGGTATTGAGGAGACCACCGGACTGCACGGAATGGGTGTTCATCCTTAAAAAGATGGTAAATATTAACAATAGCTTAACGGAATAAACAATTGTAAGGATTAACCAAATAAGGTGTTTTTGCATAGAAAATACCATGAAAATAGTAAGCTAAACCATAAAAATGCAGCGGATAAATTTTGAATCGATAAAAACAGGAGGGAGAACATGAAAATATTAGCCGGTTCCGTTACCTGCCCACAGGGTTTCCTGGCCCAGGGAGTATATGCCGGAATAAAGAAGGATGATAAGAATGATCTGGCCATCATTTATTCAGAATATCCCTGCCATGCCGCCGGAGTATTTACCACCAATGTAGTGCGGGCGGCCTGTGTTGATTTCGACTGCCGTCAGTTGCAGGACGGCAAGGCCCGGGCCATCGTAGTCAACAGCGGCAATGCCAACGCCTGTACGGGTGAACAGGGCTGGGAGGATGCGATGACCATGGCTGCTTTGACCGCCGAATGTCTGGGGCTGCAGCCGCAGGATGTGCTGGTGGCCTCGACCGGCGTCATCGGGGTTAATATGCCTATGGATAAGGTGCAGTCAGGAATAATTGCTGCTGCCAATACCTTAAGTGAGGCTGGAGATGCCAATGCTGCCCTGGCCATAATGACGACTGATCTGATCAACAAGGAAATCGCGGTGGAGATTGAGATAGGCGGCCAAGCGGTTAGAATTGGAGCAATGGCCAAAGGTTCAGGGATGATTCATCCCAATATGGCTACTATGCTGGGCTTTATAACAACAGATGCTGCCATTAGCAGCAAATGTTTACAAATAATGTTAAATGCAGCGGTAAACAAGTCTTTCAATATGATCAGTGTGGACGGCGATACCTCCACCAATGACATGGTTTTAATTCTGGCTAACGGCCGGGCCGGAAATCATATAATTGATGATCCGGACAGCAAAGACGCACTGGCCTTTTACCAGGCGCTGGAAAATATTGCAGTTGGACTGGCCAAAATGATAGCCCGTGACGGAGAAGGGGCCAATCATCTGATTGAAGTGCAGGTTAACAACGCGGCTGACGAAAAAACCGCCAGAATGATAGCCCGTTCCATAACTTCCTCCAGTTTGACCAAAGCGGCGGTATTTGGCCTTGATGCCAACTGGGGCCGGATATTGGCTGCGGCGGGCTATTCCGGAGCCAGTTTTGATCCTGGGCGGGTGGATATTTATCTGGGCGCAGAGATGGTTGCCCGTGACGGGATGGGGTTGGTTTTCGATGAAGAACAGGCCCGCCGGGAACTGGAGAAGGAAACAGTAGTAATTACTGTTGACCTGAAGGCCGGTGAATATTCAGCCACAGCCTGGGGCTGTGATCTTTCTTATGAATACGTGCGGATTAATGCAGCCTATCGTAGCTAGGCAACCGATTTTCAGCTAACCAATATTTTGCTTGTTCTTCATTAATGCAGCCTATCGTTTCCAGGAAGCCGGCAAGCAAATCATTAAGGAGGAAGCAAATTGATTTTATCAGCGTTGGAAAAGGCAGAGGTGCTGGTTGAAGCCCTGCCCTATATAAAAGATTTTTACGGCAAGCGGGTGGTGATCAAATACGGCGGCGCGGCCATGACCGAATGTGAATTAAAAATGAAAGTCATGCAGGACATTGTCCTCATGAAATATGTTGGTATGCATCCGATTGTCGTTCATGGCGGTGGACCGGATATTACCGGTATGCTGGGGCGGCTGAGTATTGATACCAAGTTTGTCAACGGTCTCAGGGTCACCGACCGGGATACCATGGAAGTGGTTGAAATGGTGCTGGGCGGCAAGGTCAATAAAGAGATTGTTTCCGGCCTTAATGCTTCCGGTGGCAAGGCGGTCGGTATTTCCGGCAAGGATGGCGGCCTGATCAAAGCCCGGCCGGTTGATCCCAGTGGCAAATTGGGCTTTGTAGGGGAAGTGGAAACGGTCAATCCGCAGATTATTGAAACCCTGATTGAAAACGGCTATATACCGGTTATTGCCCCGATAGGTATAGATGATGAGCAGCAAAGCTACAATATAAACGCCGATCTAGTTGCCGCCAGTATCGCCGTTGGCATGAAGGCCGATAAACTGGTGCTGTTGACGGATGTTCCCGGGCTTCTCCAGGATAAAGATGACAGTAGTTCACTGATCTCCATATTAAAAGTAAGTCAGGTACCAGGTTATGTTGCCGGCGGAATCATCGCCGGCGGAATGATCCCCAAGGTAAAATGCTGTGTTGAAGCAGTTACCGGCGGTGTTTCCCGTACCCATATCGTAGACGGGCGCGTACCCCATTCCATTCTGCTGGAGATCTTCACCAACGAAGGTGTAGGTACCATGGTTGTCAATGAATAGCAGATTTTAAAAGGATACATCTTATAATCAGATTAAGCCAAAGTAAAGCAACACTTGATTACCGGGAGGAAAATGATATGACAAACAAAGACATCGCCGAGCGGGGGCAGAAGGTGGTTATGAATACCTATGCCCGTTTCCCCATTGCACCGATCAAAGGCAAAGGATCATATATCTGGGATGCCGATGGCAAACAATATCTTGATTTTATCGGCGGGATCGCGGTGTGTGCGCTGGGGCATTGTCACGATGAACTGCAACAGGTCATCCGGCAGCAAACGGCAGCCCTCTGGCACGTTTCTAACCTTTATTGGATAGAACCGCAAGTAAATTTGGCGGAAAAATTAATTGATATTTCCGGCATGGACAAGGCTTTTTTCTGCAACAGCGGCGCCGAGGCCAATGAAGCAGCCATAAAACTGGCCCGCAAATACTTTTATCGTAACAAGGAGTCGGGCCGTAATCAGATCGTTGTCTTCAACGATTCATTTCACGGCAGAACCCTGGCTACCCTGACTGCGACTGGTCAGAAGAAATACCAGGAAGGGTTTGCTCCCCTCCCGCCAGGGTTTGCTTATGCCGATTTTAACAGCCTGACCACAGTGGAAAAACTGATCAGCGATGAAACTGCCGCTATCATGATTGAACCGATTCAGGGCGAAGGTGGGGTTCATCCTGCCGACCCTGTTTTTCTGAACAGCCTGCGGCGCATCTGTGATCGGGAAGGAATTCTGCTGATATTTGATGAAGTTCAGTGTGGAGTGGGCCGCAGCGGTAAATTTATGGCCTACCAAAGCTACGGTATTCGGCCCGATATTGTGACCATGGCCAAAGGATTGGGCGGCGGCTTTCCCATTGGGGCCATGCTGGCCACTGACAAAGCTGCCGGCGGTTTTGCCCCCGGAGATCATGCTTCCACTTTCGGTGGTAACCCCCTGGCCACAGCCGTTGCAAATCGCGTAGTGGAGCTTGTGTCTACGCCCGCTTTTTTGGATAATGTAAATAAGCTGGGTGGATATCTGCGGGAATCTCTTGCCTCAATCAAGGATGAAAGGATCATCACCGTCAGAGGCCAAGGCCTTATGCTGGGCGTAGAATTCAGCACCCCGATCAGGGAGCTGGTAACGATCTGCATGGAGAACGGATTGCTGCTGCTGGGGGCAGGTGCCAATGTAATGCGCTTCGTTCCTCCGCTTAATATAAATGAAAAAGAAGTAAACCAAGCCGTGGCTATTTTTAAAAAATCTCTGCAGGAATGGTAAAC
>JAAYCZ010000014.1 GCA_012729495.1 Syntrophomonadaceae bacterium
AAATTAAAACTCCAGTCTCTCCACCGTCGCATTTTTATCAGTAATGTACTGCTGGCCTACCCATTCTTCAAAAATTTCCGGCGGGTAGGTATCCTCGTTATACTGTATAGCCTCCCAGGCATCGGTTTTGTTCGAGTAGTTATTGGTCAGTTCGAATACTTCCAATCCGTCGGGCGAATCCATAACATATAGAGCAGCAAAGCAGCCGGGTTCGATATGGTCAATGCTGGCTACACAGTCCACGCGTTCGTCGCGGATAACGTATTCCGCTCCGCATTTGTCCTTTATCCATGGGCCGAAGGCGGCCAGGGTCATTTTCTTCTGCTGGTCTTTTTTCTTACCCTTGTTCTTCTTGTTGCCGAAATCCATTATGTTTTCCAAGTAGTCTTCCCTCCGTTTCTAGATCCTTCGCTTCGCTCAGGATGACATATAATAGCAGTTTGGTTTTCCATTCCTCCATGGCTTTTCCTCTTTCCCGCCTGCCATTGTAAGGAATTCCATTTATCTCTCTTACACCTCCGGCTTCTGCCGGGGCATAGTCACAATGGCTTCGCGGAGATCGCAAATTGCGGAAGTAAGCGCTTCCATGCGCCGCTCGATCCTGACCAGCAGCCAGACGGCTACGGCGATGGGGAATCCCAAGTTGGCAATCATCTTTAACATTTCATCCATGATCCTCCTCCTTTCTCAAATAACCGGATCAGGATACGACCCTAATAGCGAACGACGGTGAGGATGTGTAGTGCCCGTATGGCGCAACCTTAATAGCGAACGCCGGTGAGCAAATATAGTAACCGTTGGGTGCAGCCCTGATCCGGTCTGATTAATTAGGCCAATGATACACCGGTCGAAGTTATGGTGACGATCTGCGCTTTGATCTTACCGACCAATTCCCCGCCGTTGCTTCTAAAGATGTTTTTGGCAATGATGGTATCCATTGCCGCAGATACTTCCGCACCGGTCAGGGGATCTTTGGCATCAACCACTCGTATGGTCTTGGACGTTCCCAATTCGGTATTGAAAACCATTTCCAGTACTCTTGACATTTTCTACTTACCTCCTTCCCTAATAATTTTGTTGAAGAGGCTTAGACGACCGCTTCGATTTCGTAGATCTGAGTCCGGTTGATAGCCGACAGAGTCCTGGACTGCAGGTCAGCCAGTGCCGTTCCGACGTCATAGACATCCTGGTCAGCGGCATCAGGTTTCAAATCTGCATATTTACGGGTAATATTACCGCTGGCTTCATCGTTGTTCACCAGTATGAGCAGATTGCTGCTCAACGGGGTAGTAGATACAGCCATTACTTCCCCTCCTTCCCTTAAAGTAGCCGTCTGCCTGCCTGAATAGACATGCGGCCGCGGCCCTGTATCCAGCATAGGAAAGTGGATTGAAATTTACGAACGGGCTGTTTTCTGTTTTAAAGGTCAAAATCGGGATAAAAAGCTGTTTCGAGAGGGGGAAATCATGAAAACGGGGGTGAAAACGGGGGGAGTTTGGAGTTGCTGGTTAAAAATAAATATATTGTTCGGATTATTCTAAGTGCAGCCTGATTGTCGGCGAATCCAATGGGGGGGAGATCCACCGACACTCAGGCTGCACTGCGCTTGCCTGTCGTTAAAACCGCTTCTATTTCAGGTGTCAAATATGAAACTATTTTCTTTGGCTTTGCAGGTAGCCATGCAGAATTTGCAGGGCCTGCAGCGCTTCTTGCTGCTGGCCGTAACGTCGGGCAATGATGTCTCTTTTAATTTCTATTCCAAAGTAAATGGATAGACGGGCGGTATTGATCTGGTTATAAACCGGCAGACTGGTGCCGTCCTGGAGGATCAAGCTGCAATGATTATTTCCAGCTGGAATCACTCTGGAAATAACGCTCATTTCCAGATAACCATAGCTGGGATCGCCGGCCACCTTGGGCATTCGCATTTTTAGCGGTATGAATACCCGGCCATCATAGAGGTAAAACGGCAGCGGTGAAGAACGTTGATATTCTCGTCGCAACAGAATTCCCTGGGCCGTGAGATCCAGGGCATAACATCGAGCCAGCTGGCGTTTAGTCATTTCCACGGTACGCGGTTGCGTAAATTTGGTAAGGCTTTTATCTTCTCCTACCTGCCGATAGATCCGACAGCAGTCTCCGTTTTGCTCATAAACCGGTACCAGCCCGACGATTTCATGGCAGACTTCCTCTAGCTGCAAGCGATGCCCTCCCCCCCTGCAATGACTAGATCCTTCTTTGCCTCCGGCGCCTCAGGATGACATAACATGTATTTTTTTGGTGATCAAGAATCGTACCCAACTTGCGTGAATTATTGATGTAAGTCAAGGATCATCCCCAACTCGTACGATTGCATTTGGTATATTCTTCTATTATTTTAGCATGCCAGAACGATCGTTCCAATAGCAAACGCCGGTTATGCATGAATTGGATAACAATTTTCCCTCGGGCTGCAAATATTACTGATCTATTTGGCTGGGTACAGATGATCCAGTGGTTACACATGATTATTATCTATTCGTTTGGGATTTGCGCGGGCGGCCTCGCTTGCCGCTGCTGTTTTTCTTGCGCTCCGCTTCCCAGGCATTGTACCCTTTGATCCCGCCATGCTTTTGGATTAGATTGGCTCTGCGGCAGGCGGGTTGGCCGCAGTTACCTTTCTGATAGTTATTCGAGGGAAACAGATATACATTGTTACAGTACAGACAGATACTGGCCTTCTGCTTTTGCTGGAGGGCATAGAGCAGTTCCGCCCAGCACAGCGGTAAAATTCCGGGGCTGTCGTGATAATAGGTAAACTGCTTGTTGATTACCGTTGGATTGACATGAAACTGTCGGCAGCGTTTTCTGAAGAAGAAGTTGTTTTCCTCATCTCCCAACCATTTTTTAGAATTGACTTGTCCTCCTGCCACTTCCCAAGGATCGAGCCAGGTAACGATCAAACCGTAAAGCCCCAAGGCCTCGGCAAAATAAAATACCATCCCCTGCTCGTCCGGTTCGGGATCGCTGCCGCACAGCCAATAGAGCATCTTGGAGGTCAAATTCCAGGCTGTGATCGGCATATCCAAAATCTCGTCATCCTGGTTTACTTCGCGGTAAAAACTGCGCAGCGCATCTTCCACGGCAGCAGCGGCAGGCATTTTCCCGTCGCGCAGGACATCTTCGATAATAACATACAGATTTCTAAATAATGCTGAGCACAGAATAAAGTTCTTACCGTAAATGATTTTTTGCTGCCGGCTGGAAAAAAACAATTCATATTCCCGGTCATAAATCAACAGATTAAGAGACTCTTTTTTTTCCATTTTTGCCCCCTTTTTTTGGTTATTTTTGTATGGTCTGTTAATTCCCTGTTATCAATACTTCGACTCACATTCCCATATTTCCTTCAATTTGAACCGTTGTTATATATTTACTTATAATTAATTTCAGGGAACAACAAATATTTTTAAGGAGGAGAGGTATTTTGACGAAACAAAACCTGGAAATCAGAAAAGCAACCAAAGAAGCGGGATTAAAGCTCTGGCAGGTGGCGGAGGCTTACGGCATGACGGAAAGCAGTTTCAGCCGCATGCTGCGTAAAGAACTTCCGTTGGAAGTCCAGGAAGTGATTCTGGAAATCATTTTTAATCTGAAAAAGCGCTTTGAAAAGAAAGGAGCTAAATAATTTGACCAGGGAAAATTATTTGATCGCGAGTTTTGAGGAGGGCTTCACCCGCATCCCCAACCGGTTGTTGGAGGCCCTGCTCATGGCCAAGCTCAACCGGGTTCAGCTGAGCATTAGTTTCTATATCTTACGGCGAACTTACGGATGGAACCGCCATTATGAGGCCATCTCGCTCTCTGAGTTTGCAGCTGCCTGCAAAACCACCCGCAATTATGCTTGTAGTCAGCTGAATTTATTGGTGGAAAAGAATATCATCCGGCAGACAGCTCAAGAGCCAAACTTGCCTTTTGTTTATTCGATCGAGACCAACCTGGCCGTCTGGAGTAAAGATTGTCTAGATCTCAACAAACTAATTCGCAATAATAAATTACTGCAAAAGATTTTTTTGAACGAAACAGATGACCGACAGGTGTTGCAAGATTTTGCAACAGGTGAGCAAGGGGTGTTGCAAGATTTTGCAACAGAAGTGTATCGTGATTTTGCAACAGGGGTGTCTCGTGATTTTGCAACACCACACCCCTCTTCAGCCTTAGAGCCGCAGGAGTTTGAGCAAGGCCTAAAGAAAGAATTAAAGAAAAAGAAAGAAAGAGAGAATTATAGTCCGGACTCTATTCCTTATCAATTATCCCTTCTGTTGCTGAGTAAGATTCTTGAACATCTGCCCGGTTACAAACATCCAGATCTTCAGAAATGGTCTCATCAGATGGATGTGATGATAAGAAATGACAAGCGGCAACCGGAAGAAGTGAAAGCCTTGATTATTTTTGCGCAGCAAGATGAATTTTGGCGCAGCAATATCCTGAGCGTGGAAAAGCTACGCAAACAATATGACCAGCTGAATGCCAAACGTCTGCGGGTGCGGAATGCTTCTGCCGGTAGAAAATATGAATCGGCAGATTTATATAGGGAGGAGGCGGAGGAATATAAAGAGTTTTTCAGCTGATGAGATCCGTTTCAAAGCAGTGTGGTCTTCCTGCACCATTCCGCCGCGATTGGCCCATGCAGCACTCTCCAATTACCATCCCGATTGCCCGGAGAAAGAGGCAGCGCTGCAAAAATGTCAAAAGTTTGCCGAGCAAGGACTGGAAAACATCCAAAAGGGGCGGGGCCTTTTCCTGCAGGGTCCTGTCGGTACCGGCAAAAGTCATTTATCGGTAGCCGTACTGCGGGAAATCATCGAGAATAACCTGGATCGCTTTGGTACTGCACCCAGCCGGCTAGATCTGTATGACGAATATGCCTTCGACGGTTACCAGTGCTGCATGGTTTCGGTGGTGGAACTGCTGGAAACACTGCGTGAATCAGTAGGCAATGCTAAAAAGAAGGAAGCGGTGCGCAAGAAACTTCATCGCATCAGGCGTGATGACTTTGTGATCATGGACGACATCGGCGCCGAACGCCCGAGTGAATTCGTGGAAGAACAGCTTTTTGCCATCATCGACCTGCGCTACCGCACCCGGCGCAGCACATTCTTCACCAGCAACTGCACGCTGAAGGAACTAGAAAGACAGCTCGGTGAACGCTCGGTCTCCAGAATTTTTGAAATGTGCGAAGGCGTCCGGGTCAGTGGCAGCGACTGGCGGAAGAAGCGCTAAAATTATATCAGGAGATCCTTCACTTCGTTCAGGATGACATATGGCTGTGTTTGCTATTATCCTGTATTCTGTCATACTTTATATCTGCATTCATCTTCCTGTGTATCTGTAATCTCTCATCCTTTATATCTGCATTCATCTTCCTGTGTATCTGTAATCTCTCATCCTTTATATCTGCATTCATCTTCCTGTGTATCTGTAATCTCTCATCCTTTATATCTGCATTCATCTTCCTGTATTTATATAATCTGTCATCCTGAGCATCAGCGAAGGATCTCTATTGATTAAAAAACCAAATATGATTTAACATCGATTGTTTGTTATATTTTGTCGGCAGATTTCCATTCATCTCTTCACTAATTTTTACATCTTTTCAAAACACAAATCCCGTAATACAGGCATTCTTTTTCCAGAAATGTTTCACGTGAAACATTTGTTTCAGTAGCGGAATATATTCTGACAAATTCCCTGTTGTTTTATAACTTGGGGTCAGACCACGACTTATTGTATTTCTCAGGCAAAAAGAAATATGTTATTGAAAAAAGTATGTCCTCATATTCCCTCTTTTCTTAATAAGATAAAAACTCAGCCCCAACTGCAAGTCATGGCCTTTTATAAAAAGGGATGGGCGCATTACAAGGAGATCAGTGTGCTTATGCCCTACTGGTACACGTTGAACACCGACAAGCAGTACTACTCAAAGGGGAGTATATCAGTTACAATTTCGGGGATTTTTTTGCGTCCTCATTTGTTTTAAAATGACGAATTTTCCGTATACATATTATGTATCTGTAATTTTCCTTTGCGAAGTGATAAAATAAATATTAGTAATTATGATATGAAAGGAGGGGTTGTTTATGGCTTATATGGAATATCATAACCTTCTTTATCCCGAAAGGATCAAATGGATCGACCAGCAATTAAAGGGCGG
>JAAYCZ010000145.1 GCA_012729495.1 Syntrophomonadaceae bacterium
CAAAAGTGAGGTCATCCACTTAAGCGGCGACAGCTATCGTTTGAAACATCGCCAAACCATTTTTGGCAATAACTAGGTGTCCAAAGTTATTTATCATTTTTTGTTCATTTTTACTTGACAGTTACATCTCTTTATAAAAAAGAATGTGGACCTGTATATTACTGGCTCAAACGCTTGGTTAATGTCTGGAGAACTTGCGACATTGTTGACGGGCCGATATGTGGAACTACGAATGCTGCCTCTTTCTTTCCGCGAATATAGGGTAGGGATGATTAACCAAGGTATAGAACATGGGAAACGTGAGCTGTTTGACCGTTATTTGCGGGACAGTTCTTTTCCCTATACACTGCAGCTTGCCGGGAAAGAAAAGGATATTCGAGAATACTTACAGGGCATTTACAATTCCATCTTGCTCAAAGATGTGGTTGCCCGGCAACGTGTTTCCGATGTCATGATGCTGGAAAGCATAATAAAATTTGTTTTTGACAATATTGGCAATCTGTTATCCAGTTCAAAAATCGCGAATACGTTGACTTCCAGTGGGCGCAAGGTGGACCAGCGAACGGTAGAAAAATATCTGCAAGGTCTTATGGACAGTCTTCTCGTTTATCAGGTAAAACGTTATGACATCCGGGGCAAACAGCATTTGTCCAACCTAGGGAAATATTATGTAGCTGATTTAGGCCTTCGTTCCCTGCTGCTGGGAAGAGGATCCCGGGATCTGGGGCATCTGCTGGAAAACGTGATTTATCTTGAACTGATGCGCCGGGGCCATGAAGTATATATTGGGCAGATGGATAGCGGAGAAGTTGATTTTGTGGCGCAGAATACGGAAGGAACCACTTACTTTCAGGTAACGGCATCGGTTCTGGATGATAATACGCTGCGCCGGGAGTTAAAGCCACTGCAAAAGATCAATGACAATTATCCAAAAATTTTGCTTACGCTTGACGAAATTATCCCCAACCGGGATTATGACGGCATACGGCACCTGAATGCGCTGGATTGGTTACTGTACGAGTAAATATCGATGATATTTATACGCCACCATAATATTCCTCATAAAAAAAACCAGGCCGTTCATCATCAGACTTGTCGTTGATTTTCTCATAAGCATATGCCATTCTTGACCACATCATTCACGATGCATACAAAATTAATATTAATGTGTGAAGTATATGGTCTCAATAAATTGCTTAGCGAATAAAAAGTTATCAAGGTTTCCAGTTTAGGACAGGCGGTTTCCAAATCTTGCGAAATAACTTGACGTTAGAATACGTCATGGCTAAAATGAAATTGTATTTTAGAAAAGTCGGGAGAAGACAGAAATTACCATGGGGTTTCAGACGTGGGTCTGAAACCCCATTATTTTTTCAAATATATATGAATTAATAATGAAGCAGGAGTGAGTGGATTCGTCTGAAGCAAATAACATGACGATAAATTACGAAAAATTCGTCACATCATTTGTTGCATAAGAATATATGATAAGTTAAACTTCTAATATAAAAGACAAAGGCGATATCCAACTGCTATTGAATATCGCCTTCATGTGAAACCAACGGTTCACATACGTTAAAAAAGCTTACCCATATCATTACAAAAATAGTTTGCGGTGTCAATATCCGTTGGGGAAAGGGAAGGTGCCTTTATGGCTTTTTCACAAACAGTTGTGGATGCTGCCTGGAAGAGGGCCGGCGGCAAGTGCGAATGCAATCGTTCAACCCATGGCCATAGCGGGAGATGCGAAAAATTACTTTCTTATGAAAACCGCGGAAAAGAAGGAACTCGGGGTGCATGGGAAGCACATCATATAGTATCTGTTGCAGCTGGCGGGAGTGACACGTTGTCAAATTGCGAGATTCTATGTCTGGACTGTCATAAACTTACCCGCAGTTATGGTCGTTAATTGAATTGGGGCGGGATTTATTCCCGCCCTTGAACCTTTTCAAAGTAAGCTCGATAAAACAGAACTGGGGCGATCATATGTTTGATAAAACAAAGCCATATAATGACTTATCTCCGATTACTCAGCTAAATATTGAAGATACAAAATACCTGAGAGACTTAGCAGAAGAAACAAGGGTAGCCATTGAAATACTTAATTATGCAGTAAAATCTCTTCCGTCTGCAGATCTTATTTTAGATACACTGGCGTTGCAAGAAGCAAAAGTAAGCAGCCATATTGAAAATATTATAACTACAAATGACGATTTATATAGAGGGGTTGCCTTTGATAGCTATACAGCAGAGGCGAAAGAGGTATCGAACTATGAAGATGCGTTATTCATTGGCTTTAGTCGCTATAAAGAAAGAGAAATTTTTTCCTTGGGAGACATTGAAGCAATCAATGAGCCGGTTAACAAAAAACAAAGAGGTATACGCACAAATCTGCCCAATTTTGAAAACGACCTGACCCATATTGCCAATATTGGCGCTGATGGTACCAAGGAGATTATATATACACCGCCGCATGGCAAAGAGTTACTTATAAAATTGTTAATCGATATGCTGGAATTTATATATCAAGATGAACAATATACATTGCATCCACTCATCAAAATTGCGCTGGCACACTATCAGTTTGAATGCATTCACCCATTCCGCGACGGCAACGGACGAACAGGACGTATTCTAAATATCTTGTTTCTATGCCAGAAGGGCTATTTATCATATCCCGTTTTGTATGCAAGTTCATATATTATCAAAAACAAAAATTATTATTATTCATTGCTCCAAACCTGCAAAGAAAGCGGTGAATATGAACCGATTATTGAGTATATGCTCAACTCGTTTAAAACTACGGCGCAACAGACTTTAAAGGTAGTCGAGGAAATCAAGGAAATGCATTCTTACTATACAAGTGAAGATTTCATCAGTGAATTAAAAGGCCAAAAGGATGTGCTGAGACCAATAATGGACCGTATTTTTAAAAAGGTTTATATAAGAATCAGCGACCTGGTAGCAATGGGGGTTCATAGACAGACAGCTTCCAACTATCTTCAGCAGATGACAGACAAAGGACTTCTAAGCGAAGAGCAGGTTGGTAAAGAAAAACTGTTTAAAAATATCAAGCTGTTAGAGCTTTTTGAAAGGGTTGATAAGGAATGAACAACGTTGAGATGACTTCTGATGTAAATTCAAAAATAAATCTGGTAAAAAGCATCGCCAATAAAACCAGGGGACCATACACACCTGAAAAATATGGCAATGTTATAATCCCAATGGCGATAATCAGACGCTTTGATTGCATTCTTGCTGATAAGAATTCACAAATTGCCGCATTGCTGGAAAAGTTTAAGAATAATAAACAGGTGACTGATGTACAAATCGAGCAGGCGGTCCAGAAGCAATTTGGCGTACCTTTTTTTAATAAGAAATGTGTCACACTGGAACAGTTGGTTGGCGACAGCGATAATATTAACGCCAACTTTCTTGAGTTTATAAGTGCATATTCTCCCAGCGTGCAGGCTATTCTGAAAGACCTCAAATTTCGTGAGGAAGTAGAATTCATGATAAAAAAGGGGATCCTGTTTGAAGTAGTCAAAGCCTTTTCAGAAGTTGACTTTCATCCATCAACCACAAGTCCAATGGCGATGGGTTATATTTTTGAAGAAATTATTCGTACTTATAAAGCCAATGCCGAGGCCGGTGACCATTATACCCCCCGAGAGGTTATCGAGCTTTGTGTAGATTTGATGATGAGCGAGAATATGGACGAACTGGAAAAGCCCGGCAAAATTATCCGCATTTATGACGGATGTTGTGGCACCGGGGGCATGTTGACAACCATGAAGCGAAAACTGAAAGATATCCTGGGATCAGATGAACGGGTCAGGCTTTATGGACAGGACGTCAATCCGGAAGCATATGCAATTTGTTGTGCAGAAATGCTGATGTTGGGAGAGGATGTCAGAAATATTCGTGAAGGCAACACATTGACGGAGGACAAATTTCCCGGAGAAAAGTTTGATCTGCTGATTACCAATCCGCCTTTCGGGGTGGAGTGGAAAACCGAAAAAGCTGCCGTTGAAAAGGAACTGCGCCAACCCAACAACCGCTTTGTAGCAGGTACGCCTCGTATCAGTGATGGTCAGCTATTGTTTCTGCAAAACCTGCTGGCCAAGGCCGAAGATGATGCACGTATTGCCATTATCCTCAACGGCTCGCCGCTGTTTTCGGGTGATGCCGGCAGCGGAGAAAGCGAAATCCGCCGTTATGTACTGGAAAATCATTTGTTGGAAGCTATTGTTGCCTTGCCTGACCAGATGTTTTACAATACCGGCATCTTTACCTATATTTGGATTCTTTCCAAGCAACCGGGCAGCAAACGCAACCACAAAATTCAACTGATTGACGCTACAAAATTCTATATAGATCAAAAACCAAAATCCCTCGGCAACAAGCGTAAATTCATTGACGATGACAGTCGTAAACAGATCGTATCTATCTATGCTGCTTTTGAACAGAATGAATTCAGTAAACTGTTTGATGCCGATGATTTTGGTTATACCAAGGTAACAGTAGAGCGTCCCCTCTATGATGACAAGGGTGAAAAGGTTATTAAAAAAGGTTCCGTTCAGGTCGATCCCTCCAAGCGTGATACCGAGTCCATCCCGCTGAAACAGGATGTCGAAGAGTATATCAAACGCGAGGTGCTTCCTTATGTACCGGATGCCTTTTTGGACCGCAGCAAGGATAAAATTGGTTACGAGATTCCGTTCACCCGCTATTTCTACAAATACGTTGCACCCAGAAAGAGCAGTGTTATCATGCAGGAAATAGTAGAGAACGAAGCCAGCGTTGATGGTGTGCTGAAAGCGGTGTTTGCAAAATGAGTGGGATGAAAGACAGCGGGATAGAATGGGTTGGGGAGATACCGAACGAATGGGAGGTGCTCCGATTAAAATATGTTGCGATTGTACAAACAGGAAATACACCAACAAAAACAGATCAAAGCAATTATGATGAAAGCGGAATATTATGGGTTAAACCCGATAATCTCAACGAATTTAAGCCAATCGTTGAAACAAAAGAGCGGATAAGCGAAACAGGATTATCAAATGCGAGAATTGCACAACCAAAAGCGACTTTAGTATGTTGTATTGGCACCGTTGGCAAAATTGGTTTTTCAGAAGAAGCGGTTGCCTATAATCAACAAATAAACGCTGTTGAGTTTGATGAAGATAATATATTTTGGAAGTATGGATTATATTTTTTGAGTACGCAACAAGGACAACATCAGTTTTATATGAACGGCAATGTTGTTTATATATTAAATTCTGAAAAGCATAAAAATATTTCTATTGTTAAGCCACCAATTGATATCCAGCAGACCATCACCAATTATCTCGATCACAAATGTGGCGAAATTGATTCAGTTATTGCGGCCAAAGAAAAAACCAATGCTCTGCTGAAGGAACATCGCCAAAGTATTATCTACGAAGCAGTAACAAAAGGCCTTGATCCCACAGTCCCTATGAAAGACAGTGGCATTGAATGGATCGGGTGGATACCAATGAAATGGAATCTGGATCGGTTGAAGTTTCATGCAACTTTGAACCCATTAGTTGATACTTCAAGTTTCCAAGATGAAGACGAAGTATCTTTTGTACCAATGGAGAATTTGAAAAGCGGATATCATTTTAACTCAACTGTTTCATACAGTATGGTCAAGAAAGGGTATACACAATTCAATACAGGGGATATTTTAATTGCTAAAGTCACACCTTGTTTCGAAAATGGAAATATAGCGATCGCTTCTGATTTAATTAGGGATACTGGTTTCGGATCTACTGAAATTAATGTGATTCGTTCTAGTGATATGATAGTAAAATATCTGTTTTATTATCTACAAAATCCTAAATTTATTGAACGCGGAATATATGATATGTTTGGCGTTGCAGGGTTGAAAAGGTTAATCCCTGGATATATTATAGATTCATTCTACCCTATCCCGACTAGAGCAGAACAGCAGGCCATCGCTGATTACCTCGACCACAAATGTGCCGAAATTGATTCGATCATTGCGGCAAACAACACCACCATCGAGAAGCTGAAAGAATACCGCCGGAGTATTATCTATGAGACAGTAACGGGCAAGACGGATGTATATCAAGTATAAACCAGGCTATACAGCCATATGTGATCAACAATATATGGAAGAGTAAGCTATTATTATGCGGGGATCGACCCAGACGCAGCGTGTATCAAGGAGGCTGAACAATTATGGCAGAAAAAGATTTAAAAGAAAACCCATTTCGTGATGAGATTTTTCATTATCTCTTATCTCACGGATACGTGGAAAGTCGTAAATCTGATTACGACTATAAAAATGCGATGGATACTGCCAAGCTGTTTGAGTTCCTTGAAAAAACGCAGAAAGAAGAACTTGGGAAGTTCAAGGCATATTATGGCTCTGCGTACCGGCACAAATATATTGATCTTCTGTACCAGAAAATTGAAAATAGGGGGTTGCTGACTGCACTCAATGAGTGGGTTGAGGACTATGCCAGCAACACCAAGTTCAGCCTGGTTTTCTTTAAAACCGGGCTTAAAGCCATGTCCGAGGGGGTTATGCTCTATGAAAACAATATTTTTTCTGTCCGCCGCGAGTTTGCCTATGAGGACAAGGACAACAGTTTTCGGGTTGATCTGGCACTGTTTCTTAATGGTATTCCTATCATTATGATTGAACTAAAAAAGCAGACTGCCGGGCAAAAAGCAGGTTTTGAGGGAACCAAACAGTTTCGCACTACCCGCAACCCGAAAGAATTAATATTTTCATTCAATAAACGAACGCTTGCATATTTTGCAGTTGATGAAATGGTTGCTTTTGTTACTACCAAACTGGATAAGCAGGAAACGAGTTTTTTGCCGTTTAACCAAGGCGTCGACGATGGTGCTGGTAACCCCATCCTGGAAGGTAAGCATAGTACAGCCTATCTATGGGAAGAAATCTGGCAAAAAGATATGCTGCTGCGAATTATTCGGGAATTCATGTTTGTAGATGATGAAGGTGTTATGATTTTCCCGCGCTATCATCAATTGCGAACCGTACTGCGCTGTGAAGCAGATGTAAAGCAAAATGGTGTTGGCGGCAGATATTTAATTTGGCATAGTGCCGGCAGCGGCAAGACCAAAACCATTGCCTGGTTGGCCAAACGGCTGATCAATAATCCAGACATTAATACCGTAGTCGTTATCAGTGATCGTACCGTAATTGACGGTCAACTGGGCACGGAACTAAAAAATGTTGACGGGCAAAAAGGTGTTGCCAAGCACATAGAGACTACTTCCAAAGAGCTGCTGAAAATGCTGAATGATGGCGGTTACATTATTATTACAACCTTACAAAAGTTTCGTCCCATTCTAAATGAAATCAAACAATATAAAAACCGCAAATACGCCATTCTGATTGATGAGGCACATTCATCTGCCGCAGGAAAATCTATGTCCAAGGCATCGGAAACACTTACTGGAAAATCGCTGAAAGATGCGGTTGAAATCGACAATGCCTATGAAGAGTTGGAAGATGATCAGAATCAGATTTTAAAAAATGCGGAGATTATCAAATCTACCCAAAACGTAAGTTATTTTGCCTTTACTGCAACCCCCAAAAAAGAGACCATGGAACTATTCGGAACAAGAACCGAGATAGGCAAAACCTATTTTGACAAATACTCTATGAAGCAGGCCATCGAAGAACACTTTATTCTTAACCCGCTACTTTGTTATACAAATTATATTGACAATTATGAAATTGAAAAAGTTAAAGAGGACGAAACCGAGTACGAAACTTCCAAGGCACAGGCGGCTATCCTGAAGTATGTTACTACCTTGCCTGTAGTTATTAATACCAAAGTTCAAATCATGATGGAGGATTTTATAGAAAAACGCTTAAGCTGGTTGGGAGGTAAGGCAAAAGCCATGATTATCACACCTTCCAGGAAACATGCTGTCTGTTATAAACTGGCGGTTGATCAGTATTTAAAAAAGCATGGCTGTGCATTTAGATCATGCGTTGCCTTTACCGGAACAATCGAACTGGATGGTATAAAATTCACCGAGGAAGATATGAATAAAGATTTCATTGAGCACGGTGTACCTTATGATCTTAAGGCGATTATTAAGAATAATGATGATCTTAGGATCATCATTGTGGCAGATAAGTTGCAAACGGGATTTGATGAAAACAAGCTGTCTGTTATGTATGTTGATAAAAAGCTGGGCAGTGGCGTCAAAGCCGTACAAACTCTTTCCAGGTTAAATCGTCCGGAAAAAAACAAGCGTACGTTTATTCTTGATTTTGTAAATAATGCTGATGATATCAGACAGTATTTTACTCAGTATTATGGTGGAGAAATTTATCTGCCAACAGAGAGCGAGACGGATCCCAATATTCTGTTTGTAAGGCGTGATCACATTCTGGATTACGGTGTTTTTTCAATTTTGGATGCGCAGAAGCTTTACGAGCTTATTTCAGATCCGGATCAAAACGCAGGATCTATAACAGCTATGATTGCTTCGATTAAGCAAGCTTATGACAAACTTGAAGATGACCAACAAAAGCTGTTTGTAGCAGAACTGAAAAATTTTACTCGTCTTTTCTACTACATTTCGGCAGTCTATAACTCCTGGAATGAGGACATGAAACGTTTAGCAATAGTGTTTGATGTGCTTTACAATGTGTTATTTGAAAAAGAAGAAATTAAGGCTATTGACGCGGCAGATTTGATAGAATTGGTGGAATTCTCAACCAAAGTCGCATCTGAAAATTTGACAATTGAGCTCGAACCGGAAGATATGGCTTTTGATGGGGTAACTACGAGTGTCTCATTAACAGACAAGACCTATTCTTTGATAGATGAGATTATAGAAAGATTCAATTTGAGGTATGCAAATGCAGATCAGGAGCTTCAGAGCATAGTATCAGTTCTCAGCACAGATAATATGCTGGTTTCCAATGTCAGAGACAGCAGCCCTAGTGCTTATGAATCTATCATTGCTGAAAAAGTAGCTGAAAGAATTACGGATGGTTTGCTTGATGGGACTATCTCTGGGGACGAAGAAAAAGCCACATTTTATACTGAGCTTAGTAATAATAAGGCCGCACTAGCACAGCTATCTAATGCAGTAATTCGAAAAATAAAAGATCTGTTATTAGCCAGCTGATCGGTCAATCGCTCGCAGAAAACATAGATCAAAGGCTTAATCTAATTCTATGCGAGAAGAAAATTCTTTGTGGGCGCTTAATACCCATAAGCCGATGGTTCTGCATAATATTACTTTTAAAATATGCAGAAGTCAAGCGATATAAGTCAGAAGAAGCCTTTTTTTCTTTTTGACCAATTCATTATTATTCTGAATTATTGTATATAGATTATAGGCATAAAAAAGAAAAGTGGTGCGGAATTACAAAACCAACCAGTCTTCATTTTATCAGGTTAAATGGCTTGATGTTAATACCTGGAAGGTGTTGTAAGAGTAATAAAAAAGCGTTTTTAAAGGAACTTTTGATTCTTGGTAGAATGTAGTTTTATAGGCATTTTGTATTCGGGAATGAATTTTGAGTACTTACAGCACGTTCGGTGGCTTATCAATCTGGCAGAAACAGGTGATAAAAGATGGACGATGTTATGAATGCCGCGCAAAAAAATAAAGTTTCATTACAAGCACTCTTCGGAAAACAAGAACTGCTCGCCAAAGTGATTGAATATCTTCCCTATCCGATTCAGGTGTATGCACCAGACGGAACATCGGTGCTGGTCAATCAGGCTTTGCTGAACGAG
>JAAYCZ010000015.1 GCA_012729495.1 Syntrophomonadaceae bacterium
ACTTCTTCGGCTACTACCGCAAACCCTTTGCCGTGCTGACCGGCCCGAGCTGCTTCTACGGCCGCATTAAGGGCTAGTATATTGGTTTGGAAAGCAATTTCATCAATTACCTTGATTATCTTGGAAATATTGGCGGACGATTCGTTGATTTCTTCCATGGCGCCCAACATTTCCTGCATTTGCTCATTGCCCATGGCAGCATTATCGCGGGCATTCAGTGCCAGCTCATTGGCCTGGTTGGCATTGGTGGCATTCTGCTTGGTCTGGGCTGCGATTTCAGTAACGGCAGCGGTTAATTGTTGGATAGCGCTGGCCTGCTCATTAGCCCCCTGGGCCAATGCCTGACTGGAGTCGGAGACCTGGTGCGATCCGCCCGCAACCTGTTCGGAGGCATGGTTGATATCGCCCATGATTTCGTTTAGCGATTCGATAATGTTTTTAATGGCGGTCGATATGTTGCTTAAATCACCGGGATATTCTCTTTCAATACTAATTGCCAAATTGCCATTGGATATTTGACCAAGCAATTCAGATACCTCACCGATTGCTTCAGCTATCGTGGCCATGGTCGAATTCAGGGAATCTTTTAGTTTGGCATTGTCTCCTTTATAATCTCCGGTCATTTTGATATTAAGCAATCCCTGCTCGAACTGTTCAACCACCACTATGGCCTCATTGACCGGAGCGACAAGCGCATCCATGGTAGCGTTTACTCCCGCCAGTATCTTATGGTATACTCCCTGGCACCGTTCGGCGTTGGCTCTCTGGTCGAGTCTGCCTTCCACCCCGGCACTGATGGCTACGCCGACTTCATCTACCATTATTGATATAGCGTCTATGCAGGTATTGAGATTGTTCTTGATTTCATTAAAGTCGCCATTGTAATTGTCTGTGATTTTGGGCGGAGTATTTCCAACAGCGATCCGCTCAATATATTCGGCTGCCATATTTAGCGGACCGATTACCGCATCCAGAGTATTATTAAATCCTTCAATGACTTTGCGGTATTCTCCCTGGTGCTGGCTGGCATCTGCTCTAACATCCAATTTACCGGCAATTGATCCTTCGGCTAGCATTTGCGCATCTTTAACCAATCTCTGAATGTTTTCCATACTCATGATGTAGGAGGGTATTAGCTCATCAGCTTCGGAACGTTTACCTACTTTCTTGAATGCCTCCAGAACCTCTGCAAAATCACCTTCAGCTATACGGACATTAGTCTCTACTGCGACGAGAAGTCTATCTCTGACTGTGTTTACCCCTTCGGCAGTCTCCGCAAAGATTCCCTGATAATTTCCTTCCACCTGGCAGGTAAAGTCGTTATCAACCATTTTCTTAAGTACTGCACTGCATTCTATCAGTCCGCCCAGTCCGTCAATACAATTATTGATATTGTTTTTGATTTCATTAAAGTCGCCATTGTAATTGTCTGTAATCTTGGCCAAAGTATCGCCTTTTCCAATCCGCTCAATATACTCCGCAGCTACATTCAGCGGTCCGATCACCGCATCCAGAGTACTATTAAATCCTTCAATAACTTTGCGGTATTCACCCTGGTGCTGGGCAGCATCTGCTCTAACATCCAGTTTTCCAGCAACCGCTCCTTCAACCAACATGTTGGCATCGTCAACCAACCGCATAATGTTTTCCATAAGCAACAAATAAGACGGCACTAATCTGTCTTCTTCACAACGTTTGCCCCATTGTTTATACGTTTTATATTGTTCTTCAAAATCGCCGGCAGCTATTTTTTCGTTGCCTTCAACCATAAGCAGTAATATCGCTCTTATCAAGTTGACGCTTTGAGCCGTCTCCGCAAATATTCCCTGATATTGCCCTTCTACCTGAGCGGTATAGTCATTAGCACTCAATTTCTTTAGTACATCGCTACTCTCTACCAGTCCGCTCAGTCCATCAATACAGTGATTCAGATTGTTTTTGATTTCATTGAAGTCTCCTCTGTAGCTGTCACTAATCTTTGCGGGTATATCTCCCTTGCCGATCCGCTCAACATACTCCGCGGCCAAATTCAGCGGACCGATTACCGCATCCAGGCAACCGTTAAGTCCTTCAACAATGACTCCATACTTTCCCTTGTGCTGACTGGCATCGGCTCTGGCATCCAGTTTGCCTTCGGTCATGGCATTGGTCAGCATTTCCACATCTTTTACCATATCTTTTATAGCTTCCATCATCTCGGCCAAAGAATCATTTAATATGCGAGCTTCGAAGCTTACTCCGGTAGTACAATCGACGTCAACATTTCCCTGGGCTATCTGCTTGGTAGCCGTGATTATATTATTTATAAGAGCGTTGGTTTGATTAGCTGCAATAGTTGCGATAAAAAACGTCAGCAAAATACCTGCGGAATATACCAATACATCCCCTACCGTCTCGGTGATGGCACTAATGTAACCAGCCAATCCAGCGGCTATAGCTACAACAAAAAAGGAAACCAGGAGTCTGGATTTAATTTTTAATCTATTAAACCAATGCATTAATTTACCTCCTTTATCTTACATATATTAATCATTACAAGCTATTTGGCTCTTACGAACGTTTTGCAGGGTTTCCTGCAGTACTTCATTACAATTATGGGTAAGGGGTCTGCCATGACCAAAATAAATCGTGTTTATGGTTTTACTGCAGATATATTCCAAGGCTTTGATGAAGCCTGACTCGTAACTGTTTCCTGGAGAATGGATAATCAGGGGTGTATCACCGGCAAATAAAATCCTTTCTTCTTCAAAGTAAAGACAAATTGAGTCGTTGCTATGCCCTGGAGTATGGATAATTTCTCCCATCCGATCAGCAAATTTTATTATCTCTCCTCCTTTTAAATAAGTATCAACTCCCTCCAGAGAACTGGAATAAGCATAAACATGAGGTTTAAAAAGGGTCTTTATCTGGGGCAGAAGACTGGCATGATCATAATGATTATGCGTAAGGATTACCTTCTCAACCTTTGTTTTTCCGACCCCGGTAGAAGCCTGGTTAATCTCATCAATAACGTTGGGATCCCTGCCTACATCAACCAGCGTATTGACATCTTTCATACCATTCCAATCTCCGGTAAGCAAATAGACATTCGAGGTATAGATATTGCTCTTTTCACTGAGATTAATTACTTTCATGCTCAACCACACCTTCAGCATTCTTTTTAGCAGCAAAGGATTTAATTTGCACTGGTACTAAGCTGTCTTTTGAAATAGTTGGGCATTTGATACAACCGGTGTAAACAAATGGGAGACACTTTGGGGAAGTGTCTGGGTTTGTTCAAAAACCAGAAACCCTCCTTCCATCAAAGAATCGTAAAACATTTGGATGACCTTGATACGTTGCTCTTCATTGAAATGCAACAGAACATTTTTGCAGACAATAAGCCCATAATCATTGCCGGGAGATTGCAGAGTAAGCAAATCGTGTCTATGAAAAGTCAAAGCCCGGCGGATCTCCTCAATAATTCGGTAAAAACCATCCTTATCGGCTTTTTCGAAATAGATATCGAAAAGATCCCGGGGGATCCTCTCAACCTGTTCACGGGGGTACACGCCCTCACTGATGATTTTGCCGAAAAGGTTGCTTTCATCTATGTCTGTAGCCGTAATACGTACATTGCGGAAGTACATATGCCCCATTCTTTCCCGCAAAAGTATGGCCAGCGTATATGCTTCCGGTCCCATCGCACAGCCTGCATCCCAGATGTTTATATAACGGCGGGTTTTCAGAACCGGCAGGGCATGATCACAGGCTAATTCCAGGGTTTGAATATCACGAAAAAAATAAGTAAAGGCCATAAATTCATCTCCAACAAATCAATACTTCATTTACTATGAGGCCTCGATACAACCGGCCAAATCCTCTTCCCCCAAAAGGATTTTGCAGTCCAGAATCAACTTGACGGTATTGCCTACTTTGCCAATGCCCTTAATATAGCGGTTATTAAATCCAGACTTGGCGTCAGGCGGAGGTTCGATGTTTTCCTCTGCGATGGAGAGCACTTCGGCAACGTTGTCCACGATTAGCCCCACCGACAGATCATCAATATCAATAACGGTTATACAGGTTCTGTCTCCATAAGGCTTGGGTTCTTTCTTAAAACGCATATTGACATCCATTACGGGAATAATCTTGCCGCGCAGATTTATAATCCCTCTGATATAATCAGGTACCTCCGGTACTTCGGTGATCGCCTGGATGCCGCCAATGATCTCGGTAACATATCTGATCTCGATGGCATATTCTTCTTTCCCCACAATAAAGGTCAAAAATTTGTCCTTTTGAGTGTCCTCATTCATTTCCAACAGCTGATCCGTAACTTCTGACATAACCAACAATCACTCCTCTCAATTAATTTATTTAAACTGTTACGGGATACCCTCAAGGCGTTTAATAGTTTAACAAGCCTGCTATATCAAGGATCAGGCAGGATCTCCCATTCCCCAGGAGGGTACATCCCCCAATCCCTTTGATATTTTTTAGATATTTGGGCAGAGCTTTTACCACTACCTGCTGTTCACCTATCAACTCATCAGCAAACAGACATACCGAGCGGTTATCGTTTTCCACTATCATAACGATGCCATTATGGATTTCCGTGACGGGGGTTTCCAGCTTGTATACTTTGTGTAACCGGAGTATGGGCAAGCATTCGCCCCGGATCATAATCATTTCCAAGCCGTCGGGATCCATAAATACATCCTTTTCTTTGGCTTTAAAGGATTCGCGGATAGAGGTAATCGGCACAATATAAATGGAGCCGCCCACCCTGATGCCCATGCCGTTAATAATGGCCAGGGTCAGGGGAATTTTTAAAGATATTACCGTTCCCATACCCAGCTTGCTGTCAACATGGACCGAACCGCCGATTTCTTCAATGTTTTTAGCTACTACGTCCATTCCTACGCCCCGGCCTGAATACTCGGTAACTTCAGTATTGGTAGAAAAACCGGGCAGTAAGATGAATTCGTATATCTCCTGGTCGCTCAGCTCGGCTTCCGTTTTAGCTATAAGTCCGTGCTCCAGAGCTCTGGTCATTATTTTTTCCCGATCGAGGCCGCCACCGTCATCCCTGATGGTTATCCATACATCCCCTCCCTCGTTTTTAGCTTCCAGCTGGATTCTGCCGGCGGCCGGCTTGCCCCGGGCAACTCTCTCCTCAGCGGATTCAATGCCGTGATCAATCGCATTTCTGATCAGATGCATTATCGGATCTGAAAGGTGTTCGATGATGTTTTTATCAACTTCGGTTTCTTCTCCGCTAATAACCAGATCTATCTGCTTGCCCAGTTTTTTGCTCATATCACGGACAATACGATTCATTTTCTGAAAAGTTCCAGCCAGGGGAACCATGCGAATGGACATTACAATATCCTGGAGTTCATTGATTACCTTGCGGTGCTGGCGGGCAGCCTTGCCAAAACTATCCAGATCCGGAATATCTGCCAGATCCGGATTTTTGGTCACCATAGCTTCAGAAATAACCAGTTCCCCTACCAAATCCAATAATTTGTCCAATTTATTTAATTGAACACTGATCATGCTTTGTTTCCTGGATACATTAGCATTGCTGTCCCCGTTATTTTCAACCGCATTAAGGGTATTAATCTCACCGGTTATGCTTGCTTGTCTGACTGCCTCTTCCACCGCTTCGGCCAGTTCCATTATTTCAATGCTTTCCACAAAGGCCAGCGTTAGAAAAAAATTTTCCACCTCTTCCCGGCTGCAATCAGTGGCGAACTCGACTTCAAACCCGTTTTCATGGATTATTGTACTGCAATCGTCATTTTCAGTTATGTCGGGGGGGAAATATCGAATAGGACGGGCTATATCTTCCATTTTATGAACCACATTGAAGGCCCGCATATTTTCCATGCCGCAGTCATCTTCGAAGAAAATGATCGCTTTGTAGTGGGTTCCTTCCAGGTTAATATCATTGCCGGGATCCGCGGACATGATCTCCCCTGAGGCCAAAGCCTTATCGCCAGATCCCAGCGAACATAAATAGTCATGAATTCTGACCAGCAGCGGATCCGGCGCGCCATCGGCGTCCCGGCCCTCTTTTATCTTGGCGGTTTCCACCTTGATAAAATCAATACCCATCAGGAGCAGATCACAAAGCTTTGAATAATTTATCTCCAACGGTTCAGTGTCGCGTAGATTAAAAAATAAATCTTCCAGGGAATGGGCAATTGATGAAATATTGCTATATAGCATCATGGCCGCAGACCCTTTTATGGTATGCATGATGCGGAATAGTTCATTAATGTCTTCGGTTGCGAAAGTATTGGTTTTTTCACTGTTAAGAACCAGTTGTTCGAGTTGGTCAGTCAACTGTAAAGTCTCAAAAATAAACATATCCAGTACGGGGTCGTTGCTGTTATCCCTATCCAATCTAAAAAACCTCCCCCAAATGCGCCCCCGGCATATAACATTGCTATAATAGCTCTGTTCTGCAAAACCCAGCCAAAATTAGATACACATAGCATCTGCTGCCAAGGGTTATTAATGTTGCTTATATTTTGGTTCTTTATTATATATCGGTAGTTTGGTTGAAAATTTAAGGAAGCAGGGGGACGGTTCTTCTGCTTCC
>JAAYCZ010000146.1 GCA_012729495.1 Syntrophomonadaceae bacterium
CCATCCCGAACACGGTAGTTAAGCTCTCCAGCGCCGATGGTACTGCAGATTCTGTGGGAGAGTAGGTCGTTGCCAGGATTTATTTATTTTCTGAAAGTGATTTTCGGGGACTGTCCCCGAAAATCACTTTTCGTCTCATTTCCATGATTTTAGAAACTTACATTTTTTGATTGTAATAATAATAAAAGAAGACATAAAGCAATAGAATAGCGCTGAGGCAGATGCCCAACAAATTATAGGGATTTACCTGTATGGCAGGACCCCAGACTGATCCGGCCAATACAATCAATGCACATGTTATTGCAAAGATTCGTATAGATGCATATGAAGCTTTGCCGGCAATCATCCAGACCCGTTCATCATAAGGATTCATGCCTTTCTCAATCATTTTGCCGAGCCGCCGATTTTTTATACCCAGTGCGGTACCGGCAATAATCAATCCGGCCAGCAAACCAACGCCAAAATCATATTTTCCGCTCGCTATCTGCCAGATTGCGATTATCCCCAGGATTAATAAAATTAAATTTTTGATAATAATCATTTTCTTTTGATTCATTATTGATCACCACTTTCTTTCAATAAAAACAACTCTTCAATTGTCAGGTCAAACAGCCGGGATAACTTATAAGCCAGATTTATGGAAGGATTATACTTGCCTTTTTCCAGGGAGATGATCGTCTGCCTTGAGACTCCTGCCCGGGCAGCCAAGTCTTCCTGGGTCATCCCTGCTTGTTCACGCAATTCTTTCAATCTGTTTTCCATGATAACACCATCCTAAATTAGTAAAGCTAGCTTTACATGAAGTATAATTAAAAATTCATGGCATGTCAAGCTAGCTTTACAATTTATATAACTATTAATATTAATCAATCAAGGCGCTTAAATCCCCAGCTATCCCAGATCCAGGTGGTTTCCTGCCGGTGGAACAACTGGCGGAGGGAATAGGCAAATCCGGCCCGGGGGCCTTCTACTACATTTAATTCGTTTAATCCGTCCTGGTTGCTGTCTTCCACTTTCATTTCTATGATTGGATTTACCAGGGCGGAGGAACACCAAACTTCTTTTAATCTTCCTGATACCATACGATACAGGAACAAGTGGCAGGTATACTCATTATCCGGGCCTTTAAACCAAAATGGTTTGGCGTTACCGAAACTGCCGTGCTTCCAGACTACCATGACCAATTCTGTCTGCTTATCGTTGTCAGCATCTGCAAGGCATATTTGTCGAATAGTCCATTCCTGCGGGCTTTGCCAGATCAAGCGGTCGTTTTCATATATCCGCAGTTGATGATCGGCTAGCCGGTATTTTTCCTGATAACCGTTGCCGTCAGTATCCCTGTATATGGTTTGAACGGCAGACCCTGATCTATTGCCGGCTGCCATCCAGACGACAGCAGCCAGCAATATGACTAGGCATATCCACTTCAAAACGGTTTTCATTGTTCGAGTTCCCAAGGCATAACGATTCTGCAATCAGCGGCGGGGGCAATAAATGAACCGGTCCAGTCGGGAGCCTTGGGAGCCTTTTTGTAAAACAGCATCTCACGCCAGGCATCGTCGGTTAAGCGGTCACTAGCCGGCCAGGGGAATTCATAATAAGAATAGACGCCGCCGCGGGCGATGCGTATTTTTCCTTCCACCGGCACGACCGCATATATAGTTTGGATGAAACCTGAACCTTCCTCCAAAACCGTGCCTGTTGGCGAGGTAGCAACGTCAGATACCAGCATGGCGGGGTTGTCAACCAGGAGATGGTTGGAATTTTTATTCTGGTCCTGGCCTTTGAGCGTTTCAAGCCAGAAATGCTCCAGCTGTATCCCGTAGCTGCGGATCAGTTCGTATTCATCATCGCTTAAGGACTGTCCTTTGAGTTCTTTCTCGGAGATGGTTTTCAGTGTCAGGGCAAGCTCTTGCAGTCGCTTTAAATTCTCCGCATCATTAGCGTCCAGCAGACCACGGCTCTGCAATCCATCACGGGTCATGGCGGTCAGGGCGGCCAGGCGCGCATATAGTCTGGGATTGGGCTCCACATATCCCCGGTCGTCATCTTTGGCATTTCCGCCACCGCCGGCTTCGGCATAAACCTGTTTGGCATATAAAACGGTATCGTGTTTAAGCTCGGTCCAACTGCTTAAATAGGTACTCAGGCTTTTACGGGTCCAGGCCTGGCTGCGCATAAACGAGGGATATCCTTGTGGAACTTCCGACAGCAGCGGCTGCAGAGTATTCAGCCATCCCCAGTAAAGGTTCTGATGCCAGGTATTTGCGGGAAGGGAAGATACGTATTTCTGCATTTTGTTCATGTTGGCAGTGTAATTTGGATATCCTTCTTCTCCCATATCTTTCAAAATAATTTTGGCTTCTGCTGAACCCATGACAGCAGGTATATCCAGACCCTTGGGCAGCAGTCTGCGTTCCCCCTGAGAATTTTCTCCTACTTCGCGGTAAATCAAGCGTTGGAATATATCAGCATCAAGGGTATAGCGCTGCCCCATGAAGCGGAAACCTTTGATTTCTCTCTCCCGGTCAGGCTGAATGGTGGCATCATAGATGGGGATTGAATTGATCGAAGGTCCTTGCAAATCTGCCGCCGCTTTCATAAATGAGGCCCATTTCTCCTGGTTGGTGGTCAGATCTTTAACCGACGGTGTCGTTGCATATATCTTTTTCAACAAGGCGGAATATTCAATTACCCCGGGGTCATCGTTGCGGCCGACGAAGAATTCGGTAACGCTGTTGATTTTACTCCAGCTGGTAAGATTGGTTCCATTACCGAGCGCAACAGTCATTAAGGCTGCAGAACGCGTTTCATTGTCATCCTTGAGCCGGAAAGTCATGCGGCCATACCACATCATCGCCTGAAAATATTTCCCCAGTTCTTCACTGCGGGTATAATGGCCGCGCGGGATGTACTGGCTATAGTCTTCTTTTAAGGATTCCAATTCATCCTTTTTAGCTCCCATGCTCATCACCGGCGAGATGGTGGTTTGATTGTGGGATTTAATCAATTTCAATTCAGCCTGCACCACATCCCGTACTTCCGCCGGAATTGCGGAGCCGGGAGCGATCAACTGATTGGCAACAGAAAAGAATGCCAGATTGCGGGCGGCGGCGTTTTTCCAATCACCTTCCGGCAGAGATCGGTATTGTTCCCGGGAAGTCTGCAGCATGCCCTGGGTTAACTGCTTTAGCTCCGGCAGCAGTTTCTGCTCTTCTGTCGTTTTCAACAGATAATCAAAATATAAATGGTAGTTGTGCAGCATTGAATCCGTAGTTACCAGATTGGGTACCACGCCGTCGTAGCGGTTGGATTCATAAAGGGTATAATATTCAGTGTAACCATCGGGTACAACGACAAAACCGTTTTTAACCAGTATTGCCTGGGCAGACGGTGAGAATTCAAACCTTTTGTGGTTTTCGATGTTACTGAGATCGGAGGCCACACGATAGGCTTTTAAGGTGGGCTGCTCGTCTAGGGCCGCTTCTGTGTATGGTGCGAACTCTGCCGCCTGGGCAGTTTTGTTGCTATCATTATTCTTTTTACCATTCTTGTCTTGGTCGTTTATATTGCATCCGACCACACTACTGGCAAGCAATAGAATTAGAATGATTGAGGTAAATTTCCTGAAACCTCGAGTTTTCACTAGTATCCCCCTATTCTTTAAAAGTTTTACTTGAGGGTTTTGCATAATTAACTTTTGCCAGTATATAGCTATTCTGACAAAGTTATTGCTCTATATATTGTGTTCTCCCAAGGGCTTTTCAATTAAATTTCGAATTATGCAAATTCCTCACTTATGAAGTATTACGGAAAACTTGTATTAAGCTTGCACAACCAACGGGAAGTGTTGCCAGTACGGCTCTAAAAGAGATGCAGGCAATAAAAAAGTGATTTTCGGGGACTGTCCCCGAAAATCACTTTTTAGAACCTTGCTTAATTGCCGGGTATGCCGGGAATTTGGCTCATATCTGGGATGTTTAAAATCTGGGCATCAGCAGGGAGTTCAAACAAATCGGCCGGTTGTTTTTCCAGTTTGTAATTCTTGTACTCAATCAAAAGGTCACCTTCAGAACTTTTGGTTTCCATTTTTACCGGCATGCCGATGTCTTTTCGCAGCCACATTTTAGATTCATCGCCGTCTTCGGTTAGGGTTACGACAGTGCAATCATATCCACTCACTTTTTCATGGCCTACGATCTTCATATTATTTTGATCGGATTCGATCCATTTGTTGGGGTATTCATCTTCCTTATCCATCTCCGGGAGTTTCATGGCGGTTTTATCGGCGGGATTATATAACCATATTTCGCCTTTTGCATTGATAATGGTAACAGCTTTCATACCTTCTGCATCCATTTCCATACGCATTTTATCTCCGCTCATCCAGTATTTGCCCTGCGTGCTAACGGTCTGACCAGCATTTGTAGCTGTGGTCACCATTTCAAAGGAGAGGTCCTTTAGGTTGCTGGCTGCCTTCAGCAAACCATCGAGTTCATTGCTTCCTGTTTGGCTTTTCGTTTGATTTTCAGTTTGCGGTGCTTGAGCGGGCGGCGCTTTTTCCTTGGAACAGCCGGCAACCAGCAGACAAGATACCATTGATAAGATCAGGATTAATAATAGCAGGTTTCTTTTCATTTCCCACACTCCCCTTAAACATAAAATAAAATGGATTATTTATACTCATGCTAGCATAAAGTACCAATTGAAGTAAATATCTCCCAGGCAACCCCATGCGGGGAGGGTTCTGAAAATACAGCGGGTGCAGGATGGGCGGCAGAAACAATGAGAAGGCTCTGACAAACACTCGGTTGAGTCTTGGGTCAGAGCCTTCTCATTAGTATTATATAATTCATTTTCCGTAAACCTCCTACATATCCATAATCGGTCCGCCGTTATTGTAGAAGTAAGCCATTTTTTCATTCAGTTCGTGTTTGGTCATGGGCTTGCCGTTTACGGTTATGCAATCTTCTTTGCAACATTCATCTTTAACCAGGTGGAGTTCATTTCTATTGGTGTTGGTTTTGGCTGCATATGTGTTGTTGTATA
>JAAYCZ010000147.1 GCA_012729495.1 Syntrophomonadaceae bacterium
ACCGGGCCGCCGCCAATAATCAAACAGTTTTTCCCGGCCAGACTTAAATAAATTGGATATAAATGTTCCATTGCCTAATAAAAACAGGTCTGCGCCCCAGACCTATTCTTTATCCTTTTCCTCCAATTCATCAAACTCCTCTTCCTTGGCTTTTCTGAAACTCTGCAGGGCTTTTCCCATTGCCTCGCCCACCTTGGGTAATTTACCGGGACCAACAATGATCAATACAATAGCCAGAATAAGGATGAGTTCCCATGGCCCAAAATTACCAATCAATCCAAACAAAATCAAAACCTCCTCAAATAACTGTTACTATTATGTCAATTCGTTGCGCGGCCTAAAAACCATTGTTTATATATATCTCTCTCGTTATTATGACAACATTAGCGCACTTTGTAAAGAATCCGCTCCAGCCATTAAAACCAAAAATAGGCTTATTATCTCTATTGATCTGCTTTGTCTTCTGCAGGGCTTTCCTGGTCGCTTATGTCATTGCCTTGATTTTCGGCGCTGTTGGTTGCCGGGGCCGCCGATTTTTTCCTGAACCAGCTGCCCTTGGCCTTTCTTTCCTCGTTGGGCTGAGCAATACGGGCTACCAGGACACTTATTTCATAGAGAATGTATACCGGTATACCCATCATCATCTGTGAGATCGGATCCGGTCCCGGGGTCAAAGCCGCAGCCAGGATAAAAATTATCAGCAGGGCATATTTTCTGTTGCGGGCCAACCCCGCGGAAGATACGATTCCCATTTTGGCCAGGAAAAATATGATAACCGGCAGTTCAAAAACCAGTCCAAAAGGAATCGTAAAAGCCAATACAAAAGATACATACTGATCTACCTTGAACATCGTGTCCAGATTGGTTCCGGCTATATAAATGAAGAAATTTAATACCAATGGCAATATGCCAAAATAAGCAAAAACAACTCCACCGCAAAACAGCAGCAAAGTTATGGGAAACAGAATATAGACATATTTTCTTTCACCGGGATAGAGAGCCGGCTTGATGAATCCCCATAATGAAAGTACAACCACTGGAAAAGCTATACAAAACCCAGCAAAAAATGCCAGCTTCAGTTTGACAAAGAAGGCTTCCGTAACCCCGGTCACAATCAGCTTTTCATTCAGATTTTTTAAAGGAGTGATGATAAAAGTGAGAATCTGTTCATTATAGGCAAAGCAGACGAAAGCTGCAATTATTATTGCCACTACACTTATAATCAAAGACTTTCGCAGTGCTTCCAGGTGTTCAATAATCGTCTGTTTATCTTCAGGACTTAAATCTGAAAATGCCAACCCGCATGCCTCCTTAAAAATCTCTGCCGGATATAAAGCAGGCCATATCAGCCAATGCTTTCCGTACCGAAACATCCGGCAGGAATTGCAATTGCCTGATCGCCAGGTCTGCATATTTTTTGGTTACCTGATAAGCATATTCAATGCCATCGGAAGAAATAATTATATCGATTATTTCTTCCGCCCGCTCTGCACAGCTTTCCGGTGAGGCCAGCAGGGTTTTCAGTTCCTGGCCGCGCTGATCAAACTTGATGGCATAAATTGAGGGCAAGGTTATAACCCCCTGGCGTATGTCACTGCCCACGGGTTTGCCCAGGACTTCTTCCGAAGCTGTGAAATCGAGAATATCATCTGTAATTTGAAAGGCCATGCCCAGATAATAACCATAGCGTTTCAAGGCTGTTATTTCTCTAGTCTCGGCATTCATTACCATCGCACCCAGCTGACAACTAACCGCTATCAGAAGAGCCGTCTTCCTTTCAATCCGATGCAGATAATCCTTTAAACCCTGCTGTGTATCGTAACAGCTTACCATTTGCTGAATTTCTCCCTCGCATATACGCATGCTGGCATCTGCCAGCACGTCCACAATATCGCTGCGGTGATAGCTTTCCGCCAGCAAAATAGCCCGGGCAAAAACAAAGTTCCCCGCATATATGGACATGCGGTTGCCCCAAGCGCTTTTGACGGTTTCCCGACCGCGACGCAAGGATGAATTGTCAATTACATCATCATGAACCAAGCTGGCCATGTGGATAAGCTCCAAAGCTGTCGCCAGAGGAATTACATCCTGCACCGAGGGCGAAAAAATTTTGGCTGATAATAATGCAAAAGCCGGACGAAGTCTTTTGCCCCCTGCTTTTACCAGATGGGTAGAAGCATTTTCCAGAATCGACAAATCACTTTGCACGTTATTTATTAATTGCTCTTCAACCTGATCGAGTTCTTCAGATATATGATTAAACAATTCAAAACTGGTCATTATGTTCCCCTTAATACAGAAAGTAATTATAATTATAAAGTCTATCCGGATAAAATCCAATCCAATGACCCTGCTGCTTATTCATAACGCTGAAATGAATCATTGGGAATTCTCATAATATCCAAAATTTTCCCGACCATAAAGGATACCATTTCGTCTATGTTGCGGGGGTGATGATAGAAACCTGGCATTGCCGGTACTATGGCCACTCCCATTTCAGCCAGGCGGAGCAGATTGCGCAGGTGAATAACGCTTAAAGGGGTTTCCCGCGGTACGATAATAAGCGGACGGCGTTCTTTAAGCATGACATCGGCGGTACGCTCGATTAGATTATTGGATAATCCATTGGCTACCGCCGCAACCGTTGACATAGTACAGGGTACGATCACCATTCCCTCGGTTATAAAAGAACCGCTGGCCAGTCGGGCAGCAATATCAGCATTGTTATACAAGTACAGGCCCGGCTGAGGAAAATATTGACGCAAACTTTCCTGCGGGTATTCTCCCAATTCCCAGCCCATTTCCTGTTTCATAACGATACACCCCGGCTCACTGACCACCAAATGCACTTCATAGCCTTGAGCCAGTAATACTTCTGTTATTCTTACACCATATATGATACCGCTGGCGCCGGTAATAGCCACTATATATTTCGGCATCCGGTTTCCTCCGCTCTGTTCAATTCAATATATCAAGCACTGCAGTTATAAAAATAATCAGTCCCACATAATGGTTGATCTTAAATGACGCAAAATTTACCCGTTGCAACTGCCCGGGTCTGACAATAATATGTTCATACAACAGTATAATAGCAGTAAAAGCAACTCCGGCATAATACCATTTCCCCAGACTTAAAATAATACCGGTTAAAACCAGACACACTACCGTTAGCATATGGAACCAGGCAGAAAATATAAGCGCTCCTTTTTCACCAAAACGGGCGGGGATGGAAAACAGATGGTTGGCCCGGTCGAATTCAATATCCTGACAGGCATACATGGTATCAAAACCGGCGGTCCAAAAAGCAACCGCCAGTCCCAGCACAAAAGGCTGCCAGTCAAAAGTTCCGGTGACGGCAAACCAGCCCCCCACCGGTCCTATACCAATCGCCAATCCCAGAATAAGATGGCACCACCAGGTAAATCGTTTGGTGTACGAATATATCCACAGCACGAAAACCGCCAGCGGAGCCAATTTAAAGCAAAGCGGATTAAGTTTGGACGCTGCCAGGAACAATAAACCCATAAAGACAAATACCAGCACCCACACCCATCTGACTGAAAGCTGACCGGAAGCCATAATCCAATCTGCCGTACGCGGATTGCGGCGGTCTATTTCGCGATCGATCAAACGATTGAGGCAAAGTGCTGCTGAGCGTGCACTGACCATCGCCAGGGTTATCCAACCAAACTGAGCCAGGCTGGGGGTGCCCATCAGCGCCAGGAAAGCACCCAAATAGGCAAATGGCAAACCAAACAAACTGTGTTCAAAGTCAACCATGGTAAGAAACTTGCTCAGTTTATCCAATTCCGTATTCACTCCACTTTTTAGTCACCAGCGCTTTTATTTCCGGACTCATAACGATATCCTCCGGCCATTCCCGCGTATGACCTTCCTCGGGCCATTTACGGGTAGCATCAATACCCATTTTGGAACCGTAAAGCGGCAGCGGAGCGGAATGATCCAGCACATCCAGCGGCCCTTCTACAATCATGGTATCCCGGCGGGGGTCAGCATTATTAAAAACTTTCCACATTACTTCTGATACGTTCTGCACGTTGACATTTTCATCAACGACAACGATATATTTGGCAAACATCATCTGTCCCATTCCCCACAGAGAATTCATTACCTTGCGGGCATGACCAGGGAAGGATTTTTTAATTGCAACCAACACACAATTATGGAAAACACCTTCCATGGGCAGATGCATGTCAACAACCTCCGGCAGTTGAAACTTCAGCAGAGGCAGAAATATTCTTTCCGTGGCCAGCGCCAGATAACAGTCCTCCTGAGGCGGCTGACCGACAATCGTGGTAGGATAAACCGCATCTTTGCGCCGGGTGATACATTTGATATGAAAAACCGGATAATCACCAGCCAGGGAATAGTAACCGGTATGATCGCCAAACGGTCCCTCCAACCGGCTTTCCGCCAGATCAACGTAACCTTCCAGAACAATCTCCGCATCCGCCGGTACTTCCATATCAATCGTCCGACAGCGCACCAGATCGACCGGCTTTTTCCGTAAAAAGCCGGCAAAGATCAATTCATCTACATCTGGCGGCAGCGGAGCGGTGGCCGCATAAGTAATCGCCGGATCTCCGCCCAAAGCGACGGCAACCTCGATGATCTCCTTGCCCATTTCTTGCGAAGCCCTGTAATTGGCCGCCCCATCATGATGCATATGCCAGTGCATACCGGTAGTGTTTTTATCATACACCTGCAGGCGGTACATACCCAGATTGCGTTTGCCCGTACGGGGATTGCGGGTATAAACCTGGGGCAAAGTAATAAATCGTCCCGCATCCTGCGGCCAGCATTTCAAGATTGGGAATTGATCAAGATCAGGTTGCATGGACACCACTTCCTGGCAGGAACCGCTTTTGACCATGCGCGGGAAAAAAGAAGATAATTCCGCCAAACGCGGCAGCAGCTTGACTTTACCCAGCATGGTGGTCGGTACATTATCGGCCATTTGCAAAAGTTCGGTTATTTCTGCACCGATATCATCCAAATGTTCAACCTGCAAACTCATCGCCATACGTTTGATTGTTCCATAGGCGTTGATCAGTACTGGGAAATCGGATCCTTTGACATTTTCAAATAATAAAGCCGGGCCGAGGGCTTTGCTGACCCGGTCAGTGATTTCGGTAATTTCAAGCTCTGGATCAACCATGGTCTTAATTCTTACTAACTCTCCACGGGTTTCCAATAATGAAATAAACTCATGTAAATCTTTATATGCCATTTTGCTCCTCCTATAGGCAGATTAATCTAGGGGCAGCCGGCTGCCGGCATAGTTATCATTTTGATTTTATTGGCCATCTCCTGCAATAAATCATACAGACAGTTGTTCTTAAATCCTTGAGAATTATTAAATTTATTTAACAGAGCAAAGCTTGTCTCAATATAAGGCAAAACTTGGAAAGTGTTTCCGGTAATCAGCAATTCCATGGCCATGCCAATATTAAAACCTAACTGCCCATATAGTTCAATTGCTTTATGATCAAGCATCTTTAACCGTGCCGCTGTAAGAAAAGCAGTTTCATAAATGACGGCATTACCCCTTTTTATAACTTCCAGCTTTTCCGCTGCCAACTGGTATTGCATGACCAGACCTTCATTGATCCTGCACATCATCCAAGCCAGGTTGTCCAAAACCTGAACCGCACCAATTTTTAATAAAAGCTTAAGTACCCGGCCAAAAATATAATCACCGATCAAAATTGTAAATTGCAATTGCTGATCGTTTTTCTGGCCTTCTTCTTCGTCTTTAATCTGATTATGGATCAGATTGGCGAAGTACAGCGTTTTAAAAAGTCCGGCCATATCAATCGACAAACGATGATCTGAATCCAGATATTTGTATGCCAGGACAACTACGGCCGGCATCAACTGCAAACTTCTATCTTCATGCAGACGTTCCCGCAGGGAATACAGTTCATCCCACCAGATCTGCAGGCTTTGCTGGTAGATGGTATCGACTTCCTTGATTTCCTCAGCCCAAACGCTGGTAAAAGCGAAGTTCATTAATTTGCTTCCTCTCATATTATATGATATCTATTATCATTCCAAAACCCATTGTCTATCATTCTACAGGATATGAGAAGTTCTGCATATTAGTTTTTTTAGCCATACATAACAATTTAAAATTTATATAATAAAATAACAAGGCCCCACTTGTTGTTATCAAGTCAGGCCCTGTTAACCGTGTTTATAAATTTTTACGTTACTTCGGTCTACTAAAATAGTATCCCTCCTAAATATTTACCACCAAACGTTCTTCTTGCTCAGGTATATATCCCCTTTTTATTTCAGAAGCCTGAACATCTCTGGTTCCGAATTTCTCCGCCATATAATTACAGGCGTCCCAGGGATTTACCTTCTCCCCGCAAGTGAACACATCTACTGCTGCATAACCCAGCTCCGGCCAGGTATGAATTGCCAAATGAGACTCAGAGATTACCACTACTCCGCTTACACCTTGCGGACTGAACTTGTGAAAAACCACTTCTCTAACTTCAGCGCCGGCTTCCAAAGCCGCATCGATCATGATATTCTGGACTTTATTAATGTCATTGAGCAAATCGAACCGACATCCATAAAATTCAGCCAGAACATGACGCCCCAAAGCTTGCAATAATACCGCCTCCCATTTTAATTATTTGGTTTGTTCCCAAACCCCCTTTTTTTAACATAAAAAACATACATGTAGAATTTTATCGATATTGATTTAACTTGTCAATATTCACAGAAATCAATTTTTATCATTATATTCCAAGGTAAATATATAGTGCTCAATGCAGGTATAAATATTTACTGAAAAAAAGCAGTGCCCTTAAAAAGCACTGCCATTCAGATATTTTTTTTAGCCCTCCAGACCATTTATTATATTATTTATCCCATGGGTAAATTCTTTTTGATTGCCTTCTCCCAGCAGGTCATACAAGCGTGAATTGAAGGCAATGCCGATTTTGCTTGCTTTTTCAGCAATATCCCGTCCCTTGGCGGTAATAAAGACTCTTATCGCGCGGCGATCCTGAGAATCAAGTTTTCTGACCACCAGTTCATCCTTTTCCAATTTATCGACAAGTACGGTCATCGAAGAGCTGTCAATCAAAGTCTTGTTGCCGATTTCTTTTAGTGTTGCACCATCTTCTTCCAACAGACTGTAGAGAATAAATGACTGCGGTATACTTACCCCATATGGTTCCAACTGCTGACTCAAAGTCCGATCAATTTTCTTCATGACCACCCGAAAACTAAAACCCAAATAGCTATTCAAATCCAACAATTTTTCGGCCTCCTTTATTTAGCTTTTTGCTGAAATACCAGGATCTTCTGTTATTAGATTAACCCTCCGGAACTTGCAGGCCCAACCATTGAACAGACCTATGATATATTTTGAAAATGTATTTTAAATATTTTAAAAATACATACATTAATATTATTACAGAATATTTTGATTTGCAATTCAAAAAGCCACTAAAATTTATATATGTTAATTATAACCAAAATGTAAATACTTGAAATTTACTTTATATGATGTTATTTTATATGCTAAGCATAAATTTAAAATTAATTGGCTATGAAAGAGATTAGTAAGCAGCCCCAGAGCTGAAGAGAACCGGGAATGGTGGAAACCTGGTGCTTCTGAACTGCTGAATGGACTCTGGAGTTTCAGTACTGTTTTCAGTTTACTGACGGTTTTCCCCGTTAACGGAGAGGGAATATTTTATTCCTGGCAAGTGGACCTTTTGTCAATAAGGGTGGTACCGCGGATTCATTTCCGTCCCTTAGCTGATAAAAGGTTTTTATAATTTCAGGCAGAAGGGATGAAAATTATATGAAAAAAAGGATTCTGACCGGTGACCGCCCGACCGGGAAACTGCATCTGGGGCATTATGTGGGCAGTCTTGCCAATCGGGTAAAACTACAGGAGGAATATCAAAGTTACATCATTATAGCGGATGTACAAGCACTTACTACCAATTTTGAAAATCCGGAAAATCTAAGCCGGGATACTTTCCAAATTGCGGAAGATTACCTGGCTGCCGGCCTGGATCCGGAAATATCGACCATCTTTATTCAGAGCATGATTCCTGAGATTCATGAGCTAACCATGTACTATTCCATGTTTACCTCAGTCAATGTATTGCGTCACAATCCCACCGTAAAAACCGAAGCGCAGCAGCATGGATTCAGTGATATGACCTACGGTTTTCTGGGCTATCCGGTCAGCCAGGCGGCTGATATCAGTATATTCAAAGCCAATCTGGTTCCGGTGGGAGACGATCAAATTCCGCACATTGAATTAGCCCGAAAAATCGTACGCCGCTTTAATGATCTATATAAACCGGTGCTGATCGAACCGGAGGCTTTGATTGGTGAAGTGCCTCGTCTGATGGGTTTGGATGGCAAGGCTAAAATGAGCAAAAGTCTGAACAATGCCATTTATCTAAGTGATAGTGCCAGCGAAGTGGAAAGCAAAGTGAAAGACGCTGTAACCGATCCGGCCCGCATTCGCAAGACTGATTTGGGCCACCCGGAAATTTGTACTGTATATGGCTATCATCAAGTATTTAACCGTTCGGAAATGGAAGAAATTGAGCATGCCTGCCGTAACGGAGAGATCGGCTGTGTGCAGTGCAAAAAGAAACTTGCCGGCTGCCTGAACAAACTGCTGGAACCGATGCGTGAACGTCGCATCAAGTATGAGAATCAGCCGGAGTTGGTAAAAGATATATTAGAGGAAGGCAGCCGAAAGGCTCGTTTAACTGCACAGGAAACTATGCGGGAAGTCCGCGATGCCATGCGCATCAATTATTTCGCTGCGACTGAATAAAAACTACACCCGTAAAGAAAACCCGGCTTGTAATCCAGCCGGGTCAGAGCATCAAAAAAGGTGAAAAGCTGCGTTATGCCAAAAGCCTTGCTCTTCGCATTTTTTGCTCGCTCTGTTGATTTTGGATATAGGACAACTGGCGATTGGGTCTTTCCATAAAACGACAAAATCGTATATTTATTTTGCAGCTATTGTAAGATCCGCTGCTCAAGTTCAGCCAATTTACCTATTTGCGCATACAACCTGCGGAATTGTTCGGGTGTGAGGGACTGACGACCGTCTGATAGCGCCGCTTCGGGATGCTGATGCACCTCCACCAGAAGACCGTCAGCACCGGCCGCAACAGCTGCTTTGGCCACGGGTCCGACCATCTCTGCCCGGCCTGTGGCATGGCTGGGGTCTACCAAAATCGGTAAATGGGACAGATGCTTGATAATAGGAACTGCCCCGATATCGACCGTATTACGCGCATATGGTTCGAAGGTTCTGATCCCCCGTTCACAGAGGATTATTTTATGGTTGCCGCGGTCCAACAAATATTCTGCCGCCAGCAGCCATTCTTCGATTGTAGCGGCCAGGCCACGTTTCAGCAAAACCGGTTTATCCGTCCGGCCTAGCTCTTCCAACAAAGAAAAATTCTGCATATTGCGGCTGCCTATCTGAAAAATATCTATATGTGGATACAGATCTTCAATATCCCTTACATCCAAAACTTCGGTAAGCACTGCCAGCCCGGTTACTTGGCGGGCTTCTTCCACTATTTTCAGGCCTTCTCCTCCCAGCCCTTTAAAGGAATAGGGAGAAGTCCTTGGTTTATAAAGGCCGGCCCGCAATATATGTATACCGATTGATTTTAAAGTTTGGGCAATCTCAATATAATCTGAGTGATTTTCCACTGCGCAGGGACCGGCGATAACAGTGCAGTAACCGGCACCGATAGAAACAGGATTATGCGGACCGGGTATTTCAATTACTGTATCTTGCGCGTTATATTTTCTTGCCGCCAATTTATAACTTGGCATTTATTTACCTCCGTCTATGGTTCGATCAAGCTTAATACAATTATAATAAAAAATTTTATAATAAGTATAGCATGCGCTAAACTGGAAATTGATATGAATGATGATTTTAAGTAAAAATAGTAATGTAAGCGACAATAATTGGAAACAGTCTGCTTGAAAGTGAGGTTAAGCATGGATAAGATTATTCATACCGCCATTTGCCAAATGCAGACGGGTTATGATAAAAGCGCCAACCTGGACAAGGCTGCGCAAATGATAAAAACGGCTGCCAAACAGGCTCGTTTGCTGGTTTTGCCGGAAATATTCAATGCCCCCTACCAGACCGATTTGCTGCCGGATTATGCTGAAACCATACCCGGGCCGACTACTGAAGTACTGTCTGAACTGGCCAAAGAGCACCAGATCCTGCTGGTGGGTGGTTCAATTGCGGAAATCGATGCCAATGGCAAAATCTATAACAGCAGCTGCATTTTTGCTCCTGATGGAAAAATGATCGGCTGTCATCGCAAACTACATTTATTTGATATCCGAATCCCTAAGCAGATCGTTTTTAAGGAATCAGATGTTTTCACCGCTGGAGAAGATCTGCACATATTTTTTTATGACGGGTTATCCTTTTCCGTGCTGATCTGCTATGACATAAGATTTCCTGAACTGGCACGTCAGGCAGCCCTAAACGGAGCCAGTATCATTATCGTGCCGGCTGCCTTCAACCTGACCACGGGTCCGGCGCACTGGGAATTATTGATGCGCACCCGGGCACTTGACAATCAGGTATTTCTGGCCGCTGCTTCGCCGGCCCGCAACCCATCTGCCAGCTATCAGGCCTGGGGGCATTCGATGGTTGTTGACCCCTGGGGAAATATTATGGCCGAAGCGGGAACGGAGGAGGAAATTATCTATGCAAAAATCGATCTGGAACACTTGCAGAAGGTACGCAGTGAATTACCGCTGTTGCAACACAGAAGACCGCAACTGTATCAAAAAATAAGCAGAAAGGGGTTGGAATCATGAGATTTCACACCGAATATTTATGGTTTAATACGGAAAAACGCCGCCAGTATATTTGCATTACCGAACGAGTAAGAGAAGCCTGCCGTACAAGCGGCATCCGGGAAGGTATGATTCTGGTCAGCGCCATGCATATCAGCGCCGGCGTTTATGTCAATGACAGGGAAGATGGAATCATTCAGGATCTGGATGAAATGCTCGAAAACATCGCCCCGTTGGGAAAGGATTACCACCACCATCGCACCGGCGAAGACAACGGTGATGCTCATCTAAAAAGCATACTGGTGCATCATCAGATTATCGTCCCCGTAACCGGTGGCGATCTGGATCTGGGTCCGTGGCAGGAAATTTATTATGCTGAATTTGATGGCCGACGTCGTAAACGAGTCATCATTAAAGTCATGGGAGAATAATCTTCATTCAGATATTAAATCCGGCCTCAGGATTTCCGCTCCATGCAGGTAAACATGTTTGATTTGATCCTGGTTCAGGTCGGTGTTCCATAGAATCAGGATCCTGATGCAAAGCGGCAGAGCCCCCTCTGTTTCCACCTCCTGGAAGCACAGGAGCGGCACCTGTCCCCAGCCCATATTACGGGCTGCCCGAGCAGGAAATACAGAATGAATATCGCTGGTTGCGGTAAAAAGAACCGCTGCAATTTCCGGAAGGGCAAACGAATTAACCCGCTGCATCTGTTCCAGCAATTCGCTGGTAGACGCGAGTACGTCTTGCTGTTGGTCGCATGCAACTGTCGTTGCACCCCGTATTCCTCTTACTGGCATTAAATTTTACCCGTCCTTGTCCAATAATCAGGGCACCGCACGATGCCCAAGTCCAATCGCAACTTCATCCAGATGCAAAAGACCAATCCCGAAAAATATGGCCACACTGATATGATCACCATGCCGGGCGATGCCAATCTTGCCGCCCACATTCAAACCCAGCGCCTTGGGCATGATCTGGGCCAGCGCTTCCCGCGCCGCACCGGCAACCGCGCCCTCATCCGCATGGCTGTCTTTGATGACCCCTTCCCGTTTGGCTGCAACAACTGCTCTTTCAACAATTTTGGCGGCCGAAGTGATGAATTCCCCGCCATAGTCAACTGCCACTGCCTTGATCGATAATTCTTCCAGCAGCGATTTTTTCAGCAGACCCTCCTCCTGTCTGGATAGGGTTAATGCCATCTTTACGGCTGCGGTCGCAACCAGTTTACTGCCAATTTCCATCCTGCCTACCACCCTGCTATATTTTTTTCTATTTTACTATAATTTTGCCTATCATTACTATACTCTGATTGCCGCTAAAGATCTGACCACGGCTGGGATAAGCCAAATTGTCCGACCCGGAATCGATTCTAAACTCCAGCGGCACCCGGCAGTCCCTGGTATCGATCTCCACCGTATCCCCAGCATCGACCCTTAGCGTTACCTGTTGCTTTGAAAAACTGTAACGGCTCTGGCCATTGATCATTATTTTAGCCTGCGATGCGGATGGATAATTGCTCAGTTTGATGGTCAGCAAGGCCTGCGGTGATTTAATGTCCACATTGATCCCGGGTAAAGAATCTCCTTTCTCTGCAACAACCGGGGCAGGCAAATTCTGTCCTTCCATTCTCTCACTCCAGCTCATATAAAAACGGGTGGTATCATCGGTCATCAGCCCCTGGGCAACAATGACCGCAACGAAACACAAGACCACCAGACGCATCAAGTATTTCTCCGCTTTATGGAACACAAAGACCATCTCCTCAAGCATTTTTTCTATCATATGCCTGCAGACGGCCCTTTATCCATTTTTGGTTCATTATTTTATTCAGCTTTTTTGCTAATCCCTGGCCTTTAAAATCGCCAATGCCATGGCAGCCGCGCCAAAGCCATTATCGATGTTGACGACCGCCACTCCGCTGGCACAGCTGTTTAACATTGCCAGCAAAGGGGCCAAGCCGTTGAAGCTTGCTCCATAGCCGACGCTGGTCGGTACCGCTATTACGGGTCGAGAGGTCAGTCCGCCCACTACACTAGCCAGAGCGCCTTCCATACCCGCAACAACAATTACTGCCTGACAGGCATTAATCAGCGTTATTTTATCAAAGAGCCGATGAATTCCGGCTACTCCGACATCATAGATGCGGGTAACCTCTGCCCCCATAATCTCCAGGGTCAGGGCAGCTTCTTCGGCAACCGGCAGATCAGCTGTCCCGGCCGTAATCACTGCAACCTGACCCGGACAGGGCGGGCTGTTCCTACGCAGGTAAAGCAGCCTGGCAAGCGGATCATACTGAACCTGAGGAATTTTTTCCCGTATGGTTTGCAATACCGCTTCATCGGCGCGGGTAGCCAGAACATTAGCGGATTGTTCGGCCAAACGGATAAAAATCTCCTCGATCTGGGCAACACTTTTTCCGGGGCAGAATATAACTTCGGGGAAATTATCCCGTAACCCGCGGTGATGATCCAGCTTGGCAAAGCCAAGATCTTCATAAGGAAGTGTTTTAATTTTATTATATACGTCGTCTACTTCCAGCTCACCCTGCTGGAGCTTTTTCAGCAAGCTGTGCAATTCCTGTTCATACATGAACAAATCTTCGCTTTCCGTTAATAATTTTTTTGACTTGGTTTACCATTTTTGCCGGGCATATTCTACTCCGGTCATAAAAGCTTCTTTATTTTTTTCAATCACCGTTTGCTTTTTGCCTTTGAAAATACTATCGAAAAATTCCAGCACCTTTTCTATTTCTACTACGCCGGTCTTCTGCAGGTAAGCCCCCAGCAAAATCATATTCGCACCACGGGGGTTGTTTATTTCTTCGGCGATCTGATTGACGGGAAGTTCCAACACCTGCAGGTCTTCGCGCTGCGGTTTGCGGTCCACGAGTGATGAATTAATCACCAGCGTGCCATTGGGCTGCAGTTTGTTTTCAAATTTATCCAATGAAGGACGATTCATAATGACTGCCATCATCGGGTTTTCGGTAAGCGGCGAACTGATCTCCTCATCGGCAATGGTTACCAGACAGTTGGCCGTACCGCCGCGCATCTCTGCACCATAGGAAGGAACCCAGGAAACATTCTTGCCAGCTTCCATGGCCGCATAAGTAAGAAATTGTCCCATCGACAAAACACCCTGCCCGCCAAAACCGGCAAATAAAATCTGCTTTTCCATTAGAATGCCTCCTTGACTTTAAATTCACCCAGGGGATAGTAAGGAATCATATTTTTTTCCAGCCAATCCAGCGCCTCGATAGGTCCCAGGCCCCAATTGGTAGGACAGGTTGACAGTATTTCCACCATGGTAAAACCCAACCCGGTTTGCTGAATCTGCAAAGCTTTTTTAATTGCCTTTTTGGTTTTCATAACATTGGCCGGATTGTGTACTGAAGTTCGGCAGATATAAGCAGAACCCTCATTTTGCGACAACAATTCCGCCATTTTGGCCGGGTAACCTTCCCATTCTTTTTTCCGGCCATAGGGTGAAGTTGTGGTTACCTGTCCCAACAGGGTAGTTGGCGCCATTTGTCCTCCGGTCATGCCATAGATAGCGTTATTGACAAAAATGACGGTTATCTTCTCCCCGCGCAGCGATGCATGGACAATCTCTCCCATCCCTATGGAAGCCAGATCGCCATCACCCTGATAGGTAAAAACGATTTTGTCCGGCAACAGCCGCTTGATTCCCGTAGCAATAGCCGGAGCTCTGCCATGGGCAGCCTCCAGCATATCACAATTAAAATAATCGTAAGCCAGCACCGCACAGCCTACCGGACATATGCCAATAGCTTTTTCCCGTAGGGAAAGTTCGTCCAGGCATTCTGCCACCAAACGGTGAATGATGCCATGGGTACAGCCCGGACAATAATGAAATTTATTATCCTTAAGGCTGGCCGGGCGTTTGGCGACAACTTTCATCGCAAACCCTCCCTTTCCGCAAGCATCAATATCTCCCTTAATATTTCCTCGGGATTGGGAATAACCCCAATGCGTCCGTAAAAATCTACCGGAATCCGTCCCCCTACCGCCAGGCGAATGTCTTCTATCATCTGCCCCATATTGATTTCCACCGATAGGAATCTTTTCGCCGTTTGCGCCGCCTTGATGATGGCATCGTCCGGAAACGGCCAGAGCGTAATCGGGCGAATCATGCCCACTTTAACTCCGTTTTTACGGGCTTCCATAACTGCTCTTTTGACGATTCTGGCCATCAGGCCAAAAGCCACTACCACCAGATCAGCATCTTCGGTCAGGTAAGACTCCGCCTTTTTTTCCCGGCGGGATATTTCATCATATTTATGCTGCAGGTGTCGGTTGCGCTCTTCGAGGTATTCAGGTGACAGGTGCAGCGTATTGATAATATTGGGCTCACGTCCCTGGCAACCGTTTGTAGCCCAGGGCTTATCATAGAATTTGGTTACCGGTTCTCTGACCACGATCGGCTCCATCATCTGCCCCAGGGTTCCTTCGGCCATAATCATTACCGGCGTCCGGTATTGGTCAGCCAGAGCGAAGGCTTCAATGGCAAAATCCATCATTTCCTGTACCCCCGAAGGCGCCAGTACGATGAGGCGATAATCGCCATGCCCGCCTCCCCGGGTAGCCTGAAAATAATCCGACTGGGCCGGCTGGATGCCCCCCAAACCAGGGCCTCCACGGGATATGTTTACAATCAGACAAGGCAACTCAGCTTCCGCAATAAAAGAAATACCTTCCTGTTTCAGACTTATACCGGGGCCGGAGGAGGCCGTCATCACTCTATGACCGGTTGCGGCTCCGCCGTAGACCATATTGATGGCAGCCAACTCGCTCTCCGCCTGCAAAAAAACACCGTTCATTTTGGGAAATTTGCGGGCCATATATTCAGCGATTTCGCTGGATGGAGTTATGGGATAACCAAAAAAGGCTTTACATCCAGCAATAAGCGCTCCTTCTGCCAGCGCCTCATTCCCCTTCATTAATACCTTTTGCATGCCCTTACTCCTTTTCCACCTCAATAATCAAATCAGGGCACATTAACGCACATATGCCACAGCCGTTACATTCCTGAGGACGTAGAATGCTGGCCGGATGGTAGCCTAAAATATTGATGACATTTTCATCAAGCCCCAGAATACCTTGGGGGCAAAATTTAACGCACAACTCGCAAGCTTTGCACTGATCAATATGAAAATGCACCCTGCCTTTGGCCATCCTGCTCCCCCCTTATTTACTGCAGCCATTCAGGCTTTAAATAAAGTGTGATTGGCTTTAATATTTTCCCGTATTCATGTACCAGATCGCCCCAAAATCTTGCCTCTACCGTAATGTAACACAGCGGCAGCCTCATTGCCTGCGCATAGTCTAAAACCATCTGCTGACCGCTCCTGATTATTTCCGGATTGGTCTCAACCATTAAATTAGGATTGCTGATTAAACCGGTAAAATTTAAATGCGCCGCACCTTCCAGCAACTGTTTTAATTCCATTACGCTGGCCAAATCCCGGGCAAAAGGCCGGTATGGGTTTAAAACCAAATAGAAAACGTAGTCGCGGTCTTTTATGTAACGGCTTAAATAACCCAGCACCATAGAGCCCACTTCATCCCCGGCCACGTCAATAATAACTTCATCAGGGCCGCGCAAAATCCCAATTATTTCTGAGGGAATACCGGGAACATCTGCATAGGATAACTCTCCGGCGGGAGCCAGCAGCCTAATCCCCCTGGCTTCCAGTAAATCACGTACATCCCGGGCAGCAAAATAGGGGTTGACCAAGTCAAGGTCGGCTAGAATAATGCTATCCACATACCGGCTTCTTTCCAAGGCATAGTTGATGGCCAGTTCAGACTTGCCGCTGCCAAACCCGCCCGCAAATATAGTAACTTTAGCCAATTTAAGCCTCTTTCCGAGTCAATTTCTTATTGAGTAATGGTACATTAGGATAATCTTAAAAGCAATAAAAAGTTGATATTAATTTAAAATGGATAATAAAAAACCGGACCGTATAAAACCATCCGGCTCATCTTTCATGTATATTATATAAAATCCCTGTTTCAAGTTTACCGGGGGATTAAGAGCGTTTTTATCCCGGGAAGAATTACAATCATCTCCAGTTATTAATTTTTTTCAACATGTATTCCTTGTAATTGCGCAGTTCATCATTCGCTTTCAACAATATGCGTTCAACTTCAGCTCTGGAAAGATTAATATTTTCCGGTTCCAGTACTTCGATGGTACGGAATTCATCTTTCATGGAAAATTTAAGGGCGTCCTCGATGCTGTCAGCTGAGACAGTTATAATTAACGGAGCATAAGCAATCTCTTTGCGGCCGATTTCATCAAAAACGGTATATACTTCGCTGCTCATATCGATATCCTCGATCCTGATCCCCTGACTCGGTACGTTTCTAAGCAGAGCTGCTTTATGCTGTCTTATTTCTTCGGCATTTTGCTCAATGCTTTTTTTGCCGAAAATTCTGCCGGTTTTTCCCTGACCCAGATAATCAAACCTGATTTTTATTTTAATTGCCGTCATAAAATTCTCCTTCCCTTAATCCTCGCTAATGCTGCCGGCACAATCCTTTAGCTGCTGGACTTCCTGCTCTTTGAGAAGCCTGTACCCGCCTTCTTCCAGGCCCTGCAACGACAAGAAAGCCAGTCCGGTTCTTTTTAGATTTAGCACCGGATGACCAATCGAGGCGCACATCCTTTTAATCTGCCGTTTACGCCCTTCATGGATGGTAATTTCCAGCAAACTGTTCTTTTCATCCTGGGCTATCAGTCTGACCTGGGCCGGGGCAGTCATGCCATCTTCCAACATTAAACCCCGTGACATAGAGCTTAGTTCCGGTTGACTAACCCGTCCCCTGACCCAAGCTTCATACTTTTTCTTGATTTTATAGCGGGGATGAATCATCAGGTTGGTAAACTCTCCGTCATTACTCAAAATCAACAGTCCCGACGTATCAAAATCCAGCCTTCCCACTGGATAGATGCGCTCTTTAATATCCTTTAACAAATCCAAAACCGTAGGGCGGCCCTGCGGGTCATCAACACTACATATAAATCCCGCCGGCTTGTTCAGCAGCACATAAATCATCCTCGGCCTGGTGCTGCCGACTATTCTGCCCTGGTACTCAATTACATCTTTTCCGGGTTCCACCTGGGTGCCCATTTCCGTTACCAGTTGGCCGTTCACCTTTATTTCGCCATTTTTTATCATCTGTTCTGCATGGCGGCGGGAAGCTATTCCAGCCTGGGCCAGGTATTTGGCTAATCTCAATTTGCTTCCTTCCTTAAACGAATCCTTATCGTCTGACTGATCTGTCTAAGCCTTACCAATAATTCTAGCATTCTACATAAAGGTTGTTAATCCTTTATGAGCTGTATCCGGCCAATAATAATCCTGTCCTTTTCGTCTTATAATAAATATAACCATTATGTTTTATCAAAAATCAGTCCTGACAGATAATATCTGTTATCATTAAAAAAATATTTGCTAAACTGCTTGGAGGACAATATGGAGAAATTAAATTCAGTTGACAAGGAAAGCATTGAAAAGGGAGTAAAACAAATCCTGCTGGCCATTGGCGAGAATCCGGAAAGGGAAGGAATCAAAAACACGCCGGCGCGGGTGGCACGGATGTACGAAGAATTATTCTGGGGAATGAACACCGACCCCCGTGATTTTTTGGACGTATCATTTACTGAATACCATGATGAGCTGGTATTGGTCAAAGACATTCCTATCTATTCGATGTGCGAGCATCATTTCCTGCCCTTTTATGGCGTGGCCCATATCGCCTATATACCCAAAGGCGGCAAGGTAGTAGGGATAAGCAAACTGGCCCGGGTAGCCGAAGCTTTTGCCCGCCGGCCGCAGTTGCAGGAAAGACTTACTTCCCAAATCGCAGACTGCATTTACGAAGCATTGAATCCGATGGGGGTTGGAGTGGTAATTCAGGCCGAACACATGTGCATGACCATGCGGGGCATAAAAAAACCAGGTTCGATTACTGTCACCTCAGCCGTACGGGGCATTTTTGAAACCCGTTCGCAAACGCGGGCAGAGCTGTTTGCACTGATTACGAAGTGATTATCCGGCTGATAAAAGCCGGCCGAAAGGCCCCCGGGATACAGGGGGCCTTTTTCAGCGGCCTGCACTTCCCCTTGTAGCCCCGAAATACGGCGCTTAAGGCAATTTTAATTATCATAATATTTTAATATGTCTGCTGATTTGGTTGTTCCGCAATTCGATTAGTGCTAATATTTATAATAATGCCGATATTAATATGAAATAAAAACTATTTTTTACCCAACCAAAGCTGTCGCAACAAACATAAAATAATTCCAAGCCTATATCAACAAATCTTCACAGCATAGAAATCGTCAAAGATATCCGGAAAATTTCCCGCATTATTTCATATTGTCAGATTTCATCAAATCCTAAAAGAATAATTGCAAAATCTAAATATTATATATTGATCATGAGTAACTTGAAACGCTGCAACTTTATAAAAAGGTTTAATGACACAACATAAACATCACCTTGTATCTTCTTGCTCGTATCTTCATGTTTGGGTCATAACTTCTGCGTCCAAATTTGATCATTTTTCATTAGGCAAGGGCTGAAATCCCGGCGATAAAGTCCAAGTCCAGTGAATAAGTATATTGTGGATTGTATTAAACAATTCACTGAAGAAAGGTGGG
>JAAYCZ010000148.1 GCA_012729495.1 Syntrophomonadaceae bacterium
CGTCTATTGATACTTTGTCAGCAAATTGCCGCTCCCACAATGACTTAGGCCGTGCATTGGCAAGCTCTGCCTCGATTTGCTCTTTGGTCATCTCTTTCAGTTTTTCCGGTGATAGAGCGATATCGATTACCTGATTGCACGAAATATCTCGTTGTGGAATAAACAGGTAGTTTTCCAACGTTTTGATATCCATTTCATACAGGGCTTCCTCTATCAGTCGTTCGTCCCGGAGTGCCCTAGGTCTTGTTTGAATACTTGCCTTTAACCCGTCTTTCGTTTCTTCCGTTACGGTCTTGTCCAGCCATTTGGTCCCGAAAGCCTTTGTCACAATCCGAAACACCAGATTGCGTATATTACGCTCGAATTCATTCAGATCGGGGTATGCTCGGTCGCAGTAATACTTGGACACTCCGTCATAGGCAAGGATTATGTTATATTGTTCCTTTCCCGCAGCACTTAAAATCAATTGTTTGCCCTTTGTTGTCTGCCAGACACCATAGGCCCGCAAATAACAGGCGGGTTAACGGCGAGAGCTCTCCCATGGCATCATTGTTGAATATGGTCCCCTGAATACTGCGCATTTGTTCCATCTGCTTTCTAAAGACTGGAGATAAACTGGTTTTCATTGTATTGCCCTCCTCCCTTATTATTCTGTAACCTTAATGGTGTCAGCGTCCCCGTTAAGTAACCTCATCAGTTGAGCTCCCATCCGAAGTCCGTCGATATACCCTTGGTCATACACCGATGCAGTGAAAATGTTGAACTTATCCTCTGCGGCGCATTTGCCTATTTTGTCGGTAAGCAAGTTCAGGATTTCCTCCTTCGCCAGTTCGGTGTCCTCCTTGAAGTCCTCCATGGATATGGCATGGGTGTTGTTCTCTTCCTGTAAAAAGCAGGCTAACTGGTAGATGGTCTTTTTCATCCTTCATTCCTCCTCATTAATTATTAGCTCCGGAGCGGGCACCAAGGCGGTGACGTTCTCGCATATCGCCCTGGCCGCGTCGCAGGCTTTTAATACTCCCTCTATCCAGCTATCCGGTACCCATGATCCGAATAGGTCCGCCAAGCTGCAAACGAAAATATTCGCCGGCTTTTTCTTCTGGGCTGGCATGGCCAGGCGGTACCGGTGGAGTGTAGGCTCAAATCCAACCGGGCATGGTATAACTTTTCCACTCTGGTTCTTGAATGGCGCATCCAAAATATAGAGGCCACTCTCGTCCTTCTGCAGCTGGCCGGATCCTTTGTTTATTCTGACGTCTCCGGAGAAGCGCTTCGCCTGTTTGGCAGCGTAGCAGTATTCGCAGCCTGTCCGGCACCCAGTAACCGGGTTAAACGTAAAATCACAAAATTCCATCTTTGACTTGTTCATCATCTCCCGGTTCCTCCCATAGCCGTGATCCGCTGCCCTTGTATTGCTATTGCGGTACTTTCCTTGCGAAGCGATTCCGCTTCCTCTGGTGTCCTGGCTGTGATCATGATTGTAATTACTCTGGGTTTAAGTTCGCACGCTACATACGCCGGTGCATCGTCTTCATCTATTGTAATTATGTACTTCATCTTCAGCTGCCTTGCCATTGGTGGTTGCAAGTTTATTATTTTTGCCATGTTTAAACTTCCCACCCTTCTCCCTTTGCTGCTTTGTTCGCTGCCGCTTCCATGCATATGCCGCTTTCGTTGATCGGGGTTTCGATAACCCAGTACCTGAAAGCTGGCGCTCCTGCTGCTTTCCTGTTAATGCATCCGGTCAGATCCTCTTTGACGATTCTCATGCTTATCGCATCCTCCTATTTTCTTTGCACTATGGCATTATGTTCTTGTTTATAATATAAATATAAATGTTTATATGGTCAACTCAATTTTTAACGTTTCTCGATAAAAGAGAAATACTTGCGTTGATTATATTAATAAATTCGTTTATAATGAGAATGTTGAAAGGAGTGGTGGTATGTCAGTATCTGAACAGCTTAAAATCCTTTGCGTAAAGCTAAATATCAGCGTTTCCGAGCTTGCCAGGTTATCTGGGAAAAGCC
>JAAYCZ010000016.1 GCA_012729495.1 Syntrophomonadaceae bacterium
CCTATAATGTATCCTGGCTATAATTTATTGATATGGACTTAAAAAAGTGCTATTCTTTGAAGGAATATAAGATAGGGTGATTGTGTGGCTCTTAAGATTGTTACAACGCTTTTGATCAGCACTTTTATTGGTTACTTTACCAATGTAGTGGCAGTAAAAATGCTGTTTTGGCCTCGTCGGCCAATCAATCTGGGCTTTTATAGCGTACAGGGGATACTGCCCAAAAGGCAGGCGCAGATTGCAGTCAGTCTGGGTGAATTGGTGGAAAAAGAACTGCTGTCCATGGATGATGTGCTGGAGCAGATAAATACTCCCCGCAATCAACAGATAATTGTAGCCAAAATATCTGCCATGGTGAGGGACAGGCTAGGGGAATTATTGCCTCGTATTATTCCCGGCCGCTTGATTCAGATTATGATAGATACACTGGATAAAATTCTTATTCAGGAATCATCACAGATCATTGAACAATTATTTAAATACGGCAGTGAGTATCTGACCAATGAGATTCATATCAGTAAAATTGTAGAGGATAAGGTCAATGCTTTTGATCTCCAGCAGTTGGAAGATATGATTAAAGGTATTTCTGCACCGGAGCTTACTTTTATTGAAGTTCTGGGCGGGGTAATGGGATTTACAATTGGCCTGGTTCAGGTCATCATTTTATTGGCAGCGTAAGATTTTAAACAGGAGGTTAATCAAGGATGCTTACAATTACTTTGCAGGATGGCAGTACAAGGGAATTTTCTGAGGGCACTACCCTCCTGGAAATGGCGGGAAAAATAAGTTCAAAGCTGGCCAAAAATGCGGTAGCAGCTGAATTTAACGGCCGGGTCTGTGATCTTACCCAGCCGATATTCGAAGACGGAGAGCTCAAACTGCTCGATTTTGATGATGAAAAAGCTCGTGATGTTTATCGTCATTCATCATCCCACGTTATGGCCCAAGCGGTTAAAAGGCTTTGGCCGGATACCCGTCTGGCTATCGGCCCGGCGATTGACAAAGGCTTTTATTATGATTTTGATACCGAACATACTTTTAGCCCGGAAGACTTTGCCAAAATCGAAAAAGAAATGGCGACCATCATTAAAAACGATTACCCCATTGTGAGAAAGGAAATGCCGCGCAATGAAGCGCTGGATTATTTCCGTTCAATTGGGGAAATGTATAAAGTCGAGCTGATCGAAGACCTGCCCGAAGATGCCATCATCAGTTTCTATGAACAAGGAGACTTTGTGGATCTGTGTGCCGGTCCGCATGTACCCTCCACCGGTCGTCTTAAGGCCATTAAGCTCATGAGCCTGGCCGGAGCCTACTGGCGCGGCAACGAAAATAACAAGATGCTGCAGCGAATCTACGCTACATCTTTTCCCAAGCAATCGCAGCTGGATGATTATCTGCATAAATTGGAAGAAGCCAAAAAACGTGACCATCGCAAGCTGGGTAAAGAGTTGGGGCTTTTTGTGCTGCTCGATGAAGGCCCAGGGTTCCCGTTCTTCCTGCCCAAAGGCATGATCTTGAGAAACCAGCTGGAAGCCTTCTGGCGGGAACAGCACGAAATAGCCGGATACCAGGAGATCCGCACCCCCATCATCCTCAATCGGGAACTGTGGGAACAGTCCGGTCACTGGGATCATTACAAGGACAATATGTATTTTACCAAAATCGATGATCTGGATTATGCCGTCAAACCCATGAACTGCCCCGGCGGGATTCTGGTCTACAAACAGAACCTGCACAGCTATCGGGAACTGCCGCTGCGCATTGGAGAAATGGGCCTGGTGCACCGCCATGAGATGTCGGGTGTACTACATGGCTTGATGCGAGTGCGGGCCTTTACCCAGGACGATGCCCACATTTTTATGCTGCCCGAGCAGATCATTGATGAAATCAAAGGGGTTATCAATCTGGTTGATCTCTTCTACACCCGGTTTGGTTTCCAGTATCATGTGGAACTATCGACCCGTCCCGAAAATGCCATGGGCTCTCCGGAAATATGGGAAATGGCTACCGATGCCCTGATTCAGGCGCTGCAGGAAAAAGGCATTGACTTTAAAATCAACGAGGGTGATGGTGCTTTCTACGGTCCCAAAATTGATTTCCATCTGCAGGATTCGCTGGATCGTACCTGGCAGTGTGGAACCATTCAGCTGGACTTCCAGATGCCGGAGCGGTTTGATTTGACCTATATCGGTGAAGACGGTGAGAAACATCGTCCGGTCATGATCCACCGCGTTATTTACGGGAGCATGGAACGCTTTATCGGCATCCTGACTGAGCATTTCGCGGGGGCATTTCCTACCTGGCTGGCCCCAATACAGGTGCGGATTCTGCCGATTACCGACCGCCAGCATGAGTATGCCCGCAAGGTTTTGGCCGAGTTAAAGACCAGCGGGATCAGAGCAGAAATAGACGAGCGCAGTGAAAAGGTCGGCTACAAGATCCGCGAAGGCCAACTGCAGAAGATACCATATTTGCTGGTACTGGGCGATAAAGAGATTGAAATGGACGGAGTGGCCGTGCGTCATCGCCAGCAGGGCGACCTGGGCAGTCAGAAACTAAGCGATTTTATCGCCATGATAAAAGAAGAAATCAGTCAGCGTCGGATGTAAAAGCCTAAAGCATAAACTATAGACCAGAATAAAACCCCTAAAATCGCCTGGCTATTTGTCCATATTTATCGCCTCCGTCCCCCAAATACAACAGATATGGGTGGGGCAAATAGAAATGGGAAACAGTTTTCTTACAGTCGGGCAGGAACTTCAGATGGGTGCTTTTATTATAGAGCAGAGGAAATACTTGCACAGACCATACAGGTTATGTTATACTCTTAACGGTGTTTTCAAGCAGGAGCCATGCTTCTCACCCTGCAACCGGTTGTTCGCAGGGTTACCGTAAACAAGCACTGCAGATTCGTGTATATATTTACACGGATGGACTGCTTGGCTATGGCATTCAGGAGCGGGTTTTTGCGACCCGCTCTTTCTTTTTAGATTATTTTGGAGGTGAAATCATTATCAGCAAAGATTGGAGAGTCAACGAGGATATTCGGGTAAAAGAAGTCAGGCTGGTAAGTGAAGATGGTGAGCAACTGGGCATAGTGCCGATTCGCGAAGCACTGCAGATTGCCATGGATCGAGGGGGAGATCTGGTGGAGGTGGCTCCTTCGGCCAAACCGCCGGTATGCAGAATAATGGATTATGGCAAATTCAAATTTGAACAGGGTAAACGTGATAAGGATGCCCGCAAAAAGCAAAAAGTAATAACCATCAAAGAAGTCAAAATGCGTCCTAATATCGAAGAACATGACTTTGATGTCAAGACTAAAAATGCCCGCAAGTTTTTGACCTCCGGGGATAAAGTCAAATTTACCATTATGTTTAGGGGAAGAGAGATCACTCATCCTGAGCTGGGTCTGAAGCTGTGTCAGAAATTCGCCGCAGATCTTGCCGACATTTCAACGGTTGAGAAGATGCCCAAAGTTGAAGGCAAGAATATGGTAATGATCCTGCTGCCTAAAATAGAGAACAATGATTAAAGGAGGAAATCAACATGCCCAAAATGAAGACCCACAGAGCTGCCGCCAAAAGATTTAAGAAGACCGGCAGCGGGAAAATAAAGAGATCTAAAGCCTATGCCAGTCATTTACTTGGTTCAAAATCTCCCAAAAGAAAAAGGAATCTGCGTAAATCTGGTCTGGTAAGTTCAGTCGAGGAAAAAAGAATTTCCAAACTGATTCCTTATAAATAGATAGAGGAGGAGCTAAGTCATGGCAAGAGTAAAACGGGGTGTAACCACCCACAGAAGACATAAAAAAGTATTGAAACTGGCCAAAGGTTATGTAGGGAGCAAATCCAAGCTATACCGCGTAGCCAATCAGCAGGTTATGAAATCCGGCAATTATGCCTATATCCATAGAAAACTCAAAAAAAGAGAATTTCGTCAGTTATGGATCGCGCGCATCAATGCTGCCGCCCGTGAAAACGGCACTACTTACAGCCGGATGGTACATGGCCTGAGGCTGGCCGGAGTTGATATCAACCGCAAGGTTCTGGCCGATATTGCCATCAGTGATCCGCAGGGTTTTGCTGATCTGGCTGAACTTTCCAAGAAAAGTGTTTAACAAAACGCGAATAATATTATTTAAAAAAGTATGGCCTTGCAGCCATGCTTTTTTATTAAAAAAATAATGGGATCGTTTCCAGGTTTGATAAACATGAAGCGTGGTTTTAAATTAAAGCCGCAGGGAAGCAAAAGAACCGTCCCCTTGCTTCCTCGGCTGTAGGGTAGGTGAATAGATGAAAACGATAAGCTCGCCGGAAAACCAGATGATTAAACTGGCCCGCAGTCTGCACCATAAAAAATACCGCGATCAGGAAAAATTGTTTTTGGCCGAAGGCCGGCGCCTGGTGGAGGAAGCATTGGCTCGGCCGGAGCTGGTAAAGGCATTGTTTATCCGGGAAGAACAGGCCGCTGATATTGCTGAGCGGCAGGATATTGACTGCTACGTAATTGACGACAGATTATTCAAGCTGATCAGCACCACTGACTCCCAACAGGGAATGGCCGCTATCGTCCGCAAGCCGGTCTGGGATCTGGCTAAGCTTACAGCAGTAGATGGATTTTTGGTTTTACTGGATCGCATTTCCGACCCTGGCAACCTGGGCAGCATTATTCGCAGCTGCTGGGCTTTGGGTGTGGATGGCCTGCTTTTAACGCCGGAGTGTGTTGACCCTTACAGTCCCAAAGTGGTTCGCTCTACGATGGGCGGAATATTTCATCTGCCCTTAATTGAAGCGGTGGCTGCACCGGAGCTTGATACTTTGCAGATGCATGGTTATGAATTCATCGCTACCGGGCTTGACCATGCACTTGATTATTACGATATCGATATGCGGGGCAAAAAAATTCTGGTTTTGGGCAGTGAAGCAATCGGCATCAGTCCCGCAATTAAAAGCAAATGCAATCAAACCAGCAGGATTCCAATCAATCCCAAAGTTGATTCTTTGAATGTAGCCGCAGCCTGTGCTATAATAACAGCAGAAGCTTGGCGGCAGAGAAAAGCCAAGCATTTATAAAGAAACAACCTGGAGAGAGAATGGCGGGAAAGACTTCCTGCCATGAGAATCGGAGGATGGTACGGTTATGTCTGAACAAACAGATAGTTTGTGGAGCCTTTTTGAAACTTCCGGTTGTATTATTTATTATCTTTTGTATAAAATGTTTGTAGCCCAATAATGAAACGTGATGAACAGGATCAGTAATCTGCTTTAAAACCTCTTACAGGGAGGCTGTATCATGGACTGCAAGTACAGCCAGGGGAAGGCAGGCGAATTCACCTGTGAGCGGCAGATTGAACCAGCAGTAGGTCTGCCCGCCGACCGGCGTTAATGGTCTGAAGTGAACCGGTGTGAGTGTGCCGGTTAATCAGGGTGGTACCACGGAACCAGGCTTTCGTCCCTAGCGACGAAGGCTTATTTTTTTCAAAAAATACATAGGAGGATGGATGATGATCGACAGACTTTTGCAGCTCAGGCAGGCTACGGAAGAAGCCGTTAGGAAGGTCAATGATATCGAAGCCTTGAATGAAATCAAGGTAAAAGTATTGGGCCGGAAAGGGGAACTGACCAATCTGCTGCGCGGTCTGAAAGACCTGAGCGGCGAATCCAAGGTAGAGGCCGGTAAAACTGCCAACGATATTAAAAATATATTGGAAAATATGATTGAAGAGAAAGCCAGCGATATAAAAACCCGGGAAATGGAACGCAAACTTCTGGAGGAAAGAATCGATGTCAGTCTGCCGGGGTTGCCGCTGCAGACGGGGGGGCTTCATCCTATCAGCCGGGTCACCCGGGAGATACAGAATATTTTTATCGGCATGGGCTTTGCCGTAGCGGAAGGGCCGGAGATTGAGAGCGATTACTATAACTTTGCCGCGCTGAATGTTCCCAAAGATCATCCGGCTCGGGATATGCAGGATACCTTTTATATCAGCGAGGATATACTGCTGAGAACCCATACTTCACCGGTCCAGGTCAGAACGATGGAAAAGGTGGCTCCGCAAATACCGGTCAAGATAATCGTCCCCGGCAAGGTATACCGCAAGGACGATGACGCTACCCATTCCCCGATGTTTAATCAGGTAGAAGGTCTGGTGATCGATGAACATATTACCTTTGGAGATCTCAAAGGAACATTAATGATGTTTGCCCACCAGATTTTCGGTGAAGATGTAAAAGTACGTTACCGTCCCAGCTTTTTCCCCTTCACCGAACCGAGTGCGGAAATGGATATATCCTGCGTCATCTGCAAAGGTGACGGCTGCCGGGTCTGCTCCCATACCGGATGGCTGGAAATATTGGGAGCCGGCATGGTGCATCCACAGGTTTTGATTAATGGTGGTTATGATCCGGAAAAGGTGTCAGGTTTTGCTTTCGGTATGGGCATTGAAAGGATTGCCATGCTGAAGTATGGTATCAACGACCTGCGATTGTTTTTTGATAACGACAAAAGATTTCTCACTCAGTTTTAGGGAGGTAGCGTAAATGGCAGTATCAATTAATTGGCTGAAAAAATATGTAGATATTCCCTGGACTCCCCGGGAACTGGCCCATAACCTTACCATGGCGGGAATCGCTATTGAAGGCGTGGAAGCAATAAACGGAGATTCCGTCATGGAACTGGATCTTACCCCCAATCGCGGTGATTGCCTGGGCATGATCAATCTGGCCCGGGAAGTTGCTGCCTTGCAGCACACAGAAGTAAAGATTCCGGCATTAAATATCCGCGAAAACCAGGAAAAAATCGATGATTATATCAAAGTGGAAATTGCTGATCCTGATTTATGTCTGCGTTATGCGGCCCGGATGGTTAAAAACGTCCAAATTAAACCTTCACCGGAGTGGCTGCAGACCTGTCTGGTCAATAGCGGTATCCGGCCTATCAATAATGTGGTTGATATCACCAACTTCGTCATGCTGGAAACCAACCAGCCTTTGCATGCCTTTGACTATGATCTGCTGAGTGAGGCCAAAAAGATTCTGGTACGCCGTGCGGTTGACGGTGAAAAAATCACTACCCTGGACGAGGTGGAAAGAACCCTGGATCAAGATATGCTGCTTATTACCGACAACGGCCGGCCGGTGGCATTGGCCGGTATCATGGGCGGGCAGAACACTGAAATCGGTGAGGAAACCGTCAATATGTTGTTGGAGTCAGCCTGTTTCCATGGTGTCGGAGTTCGCAAAACATCGCGTAAATTGGCTCTGCGCAGTGATTCATCAATTCGTTTTGAAAAAGGCTCTGACATCAATGGACTGCTTTATGCACTGAACCGGGCTGCGGATCTGATCCAGAAACTGGCCGGGGGAGAAGTGGTGCAGGGCATATGTGATCAATATCCGGATCCTAAAGTTCCGCAGACGATTACATTACGCCCGCAGCGGGTCAATAATTTGCTGGGCATTAACCTGAGCAACGCAGATATTAAAGGTTATATTGAAGATCTTAAATTTCCGGTACGGGAAGATAACGGTAATCTTATGGTTTATGTACCCACGTATCGCCCCGATATTGAGCTGGAAGCCGACCTGATTGAAGAGGTGGCACGTTTGCATGGTTATGACAAAATTCCGGCCAGCCTGCCCGCCGCTGCCTCGCGTGGAGGATTGACGCCTTATCAGAGCTTTAAGGATAAAGTCAGAGAATTGATGGCCCGAACTTTATATGAAGTAATGAATTACAGCTTCATTAGCCCCCGCTATTTTGATATGCTCGGTGTGCCTGAGGACAGTTTGCTGCGTACTACAGTCAAAGTTGCCAACCCCTTGTCGGAAGAGCAGAGCGTTATGCGTACCCTGCTGCTGCCCGGTCTTCTGGAGACAGTCAGCCGTAATCTGGCCCGCAAAAACAACCACCTGGCTTTTTTCGAAATGGGAACGGTATTTTTCCCTCAGGATAATGAACTGCCCCGGGAAGAATTAAAACTGGGCGCAGTGGTAGCCGGCAGACAGGAAACCAACTGGCTCAAACAAAACGTGGAAATGGATTTCTATTATTTAAAGGGGATTCTGGAAAATTTCCTGCTCCAGCTGGGCATTGAAAACCCAAAATTCGTGGCCGATGCAAAGATGCCTTATCATCCCGGACGCTGTGCCCGGATTATCTATCAGGGGAGGGAATTGGGAGTTATTGGAGAAATCCATCCCCAGGTCAGACAAAATTTTGATATCAAGGTACGGGTCTGTGGCCTGGAATTGGATGCTGACCTGCTATTTACCCTGACCAGCCCCCGGCACATGATGGAAAGCATTACCAGATATCCGGCCGTGGAAAGGGATATAGCCGTGTTGCTGCGCGAAGAAATCAGATCCGATGAGGTGGTTGAAGCGATTAAGGCCAGCGGCGGCAGTCTCCTGCAGAAGGTCAATCTGTTTGATGTATATGCTGGTGACCGGGTGGAGGCGGGTTACAAGAGCCTGGCCTACCGGATGCTGTTTCAGTCCGGCGAACGCACGCTGACCGAAGCAGAGGTAAACCAGTTCATGGAAGGAATTATGACAGCGCTTAAGGAAAAGCTGGATATTACTCTGCGTTAATTTCTTCCCTTAAAAATGCATATTTACGGATTGGGGACATTCTGCCGGGCAGTTGTGTCCCCAAATTTGTAAATCGTGTATAATATCCTGAAGGGAGGAGAGTTCACATGTCCAAAACGATTTCTGAAAAGAATTTTATCCATGTGCAAGTTAAGAACAAAGGCACCCATCAGATAGAGGCAGGAATAGCGCTGGGAGATTTCGCAGTCGGTCTGAAGTCTGAAAACGGAAGCCCGATTGTTGCCGGGATCATCAACAATCGCCTGCTGGATTTAAGTTACCCGCTGGATCGTGATTGCGAGCTGGAACTGGTTGACCTGCATTCGCAGACCGGTCTGAAAATTTACCGCCGCAGTACCGTTTATCTATTGCTCAAAGCCTGTAAGGATTTGTTCCCACAGCGCCGCCTGATGATAAAACATACCCTTTCCAACGGCACCTATTGTGAGTTTATAGACGAAACTGTCAATAATGTTGAAGTCGAGCAGATCACCAGACGTATGCAGGAGATTATTGCCGCAGATCTGCCCATTATAAGAAAACGTATTGCCAAAAAAGAGGCCCGGGAATTATTCGACCGTCAGGACAAGCCGGATACAGTTAAAATCCTTGAAAACCGTGACAAGGAAGAAGTTCATATTTATGAACTGGACGGATTCTACGAGTATTTTTATGGTTATATGGTCAACCATACCGGGATTTTAGATAAATTTAAGCTGCTGTACTATCCGCCCGGGATGATTCTGCAGACTCCGGAGCCCAATGATCCTGAGCTTGATCAGCCCTTTCATGAACAAAGCAAGCTGTTTCAGATATACCAGGAGGCTAAAGCCTGGGCAGGCATGCTTAACACGCCCCACCTGGGTGCCTTGAATGATATTATTGAAGACGGCCAGATCGAAGATTTAATCAGAGTAAATGAAGCCCTGCAGGAAAAAAAGATCGCCCAGATCGCCGATATGATCGTCAACAATCCAGCGGTAAGACTGGTTCTGATCGCGGGCCCGTCATCTTCCGGTAAAACCACTTTTGCCCAGCGGCTATTGATTCAGCTCAGAGTCAACGGACGCCGGCCGGTTTCCATTTCGCTGGATAATTACTTTGTTGATCAGAAACTGACTCCGCTGGATGAAGACGGGGAATACGATTTTGAAGCTATTGAGGCCCTTAAACTGGATCTTTTCAATGATCATCTGATTCGCTTGATTAACGGTGAAGAAGTTGAAATGCCCATTTATGATTTTAAAAAGGGCTGCTGTCTGGATAAAGGTATAAATATCAGTGTCCCGGCGGGAGAACCGATTATAATTGAAGGGATTCACGGTTTAAATGATAAACTTACCTGGAGCATTCCCCGCGAACAGAAGTTTAAAATTTATGTCAGTGCGATAACGCAAATCAATATTGACTACGCCAACCGCATCCCCACCACGGATTGCCGCCTGATCAGACGGATCATCCGCGATAGCCGTACCAGAGGATATTCAGCCCTGAATACGATAAAACGCTGGCCGTCAGTGAGAAGAGGGGAAGAAAAATATATTTTTCCCTTCCAGGAAAATGCTGATATCATGTTCAACAGCTCCCTGGTCTATGAGCTGGCGGCGCTGAAACCGCTGGCGGAGCCTCTGCTCAGAGAAATCAGCAATGAAAACCGGGAGTACGTTGAAGCGCGGCGTTTATTAAAATTCCTAAGCTATTTCCGTTCCATATCTTCGCAGCCCATCCCCCCCAATTCAATCCTGCGGGAATTTGTAGGGGGCAGTTGGTTTGATGTTTAAATAGTCTTTAGGCCGGGCAGAAGTCCGGCCATTGTTTTGCGGGCAGCCTCTACCTCCTGGGGCAGTGGCGAAGGTTTATCGAGCAGCGGGGAACTTATGCCCAGCTGCTCCCATTTACTCTTGCCCAGCGTATTATAGGGCAGTAATTCCAGTCTTTGCACATTGGGCATATTATTTATCATGGCAGCCAGCCCCGCCAGATCCTGGGGAGAGTCACTCACCTCGGGGATCAGTACGTAACGGACCCAGACCGGCATATTGATTTTAGTCAGATAACGAGCAAAAGCCAGCGGGCGCTCCGACGACTGTCCGCTGATTTCACGATGTTTTTCCGGATTCGGATGTTTAATGGAAAGCATCACCAGATCTGTCAGGCTCATTAATTTTTTAACCTTCTCCACCGCAGCAAAGCCGCTGGTGTCGATCACCCGATGGATATTTATTTTCTTTAATTCCGCAAACAGGAGTTCCAGGAATTCTGCCTGCAGCAACGGCTCCCCGCCGGAAACCGTAACTCCGCCTCCGGATGAGCGGAAATAGGGGAGATAATTTTTTATATCTGCCAACAGCCAGTTAAGAGTTTTGGTTTGGCCTTTGGTCATATGCCAGGTATCCGGATTATGGCAGAAGGCGCAGCGCAGCGGACATCCCTGCATAAAAATTACGTAACGGATGCCGGGGCCGTCTACCATGCCCATCGTTTCTATGGAATGAATGTAGGCTTCCGACTGCATCGCCAAAACCTCCCGCTTTGCCATATCCCCTTTAATCTGACCTCTGGAAAAATATCTGTGCCCAAGAAAACGGCAGAGGATTAGAGGCCAGCCAGGTGTAATATAAAGAAAGTTACGAGAGCACTGAAAAAGTCTCTTAAATGTGTCATGCTGAGCGTTAGCGAAGCGACGATGCCATATGGCATTCTAGTACCGAAAGCGATCAGAAGGCAAGCGCAGCGCAGCCTGAGCGTCGGTGCATCTCATAATCATCGCTTGGTCGCCTTAGGCTCCTCAGGATGACAAAACATATACTTTCTTAGTGGTCTCGGACTTTACTGCCGCTGATTACAAGGCTGCATGAAAGGTACGATTGATTACGTCCAGTTGCTGCTCCTTGCTCAGCTTGATGAAATTAACTGCATAGCCTGATACCCGGATGGTCAGCTGGGGATATTTCTCCGGATGTTGCATGGCATCTTCAAGAGTTTCCCGTTCCAGGACATTGACATTAATATGATGGCCGCCGCTGGCAAAATAACCGTCCAGCAATGCCGCAAGCTTTCCGTAACGCTCCTTTTCCTCCCGCCCCAACCCGGCCGGAATGATGGAAAACGTATAGGAGATACCGTCCAACGCATAGCGATAGGGGAGTCGAGCCACCGAATTCATAGAGGCCAGCGCGCCGCGGCGGTCACGGTTATGCATGGGGTTGGCACCGGGAGCAAAAGGTTCCCCGGCTTTGCGACCGTCCGGGGTACTGCCGGTTTTCTTGCCATAAACCACATTGGAAGTTATGGTTAAAATGGACAAGGTTTGCTGGGCGTTGCGGTAACTGGGATGTTTCTTTAACTCTTCCAGGAAGGTCTTCTGCACCAGTACCGCCAGCTCGTCGACCCGGGCATCATTATTGCCAAAGGCCGGATAATCACCCTCCACTTCATAATCAATTGCCAAACCTTCGCGGTTGCGGATTACTTTGACGCGGGCATATTTGACTGCGGCAAGGGAATCAGTTACGACTGACAACCCGGCTATGCCAAAAGCCATGGTGCGATGCAGGGAGAGGTCGTGGAGGGCAAATTCCAGTCTTTCATAGGCATATTTGTCATGCATGTAATGAATGATGTTCATGGTATTGACATAGGTTTTGGCCAGCCAGGCCAATACCTGTTCATAGCGCTCCCACAATTCTTCAAAATTGAGGTATTCAGAGGCTATTGGTTTTAAATTTGGGGCTACCTGCATGCCCAACATCTCATCAACGCCTCCGTTGATGGCATAAAGAAGGGCCTTGGCCAGATTGGCACGGGCTCCAAAGAATTGCATCTGTTTACCGATGCGCATGGCGGAAACGCAGCAGGCGATACCGTAATCATCTCCCCAGTAAGGACGCATCAGGTCATCATTTTCGTATTGGATGGAACTGCTGGCAATCGAAGTTCGGGTACAAAACTCTTTGAAGGGGACGGGTAGGTTCGCGGACCATAAGACCGTAATGTTGGGTTCCGGTGCCGGCCCCAGGTTATTGAGGGTATGCAGGAAACGAAAAGAGTTACGGGTGACCAAGGTTCGTCCATCTACCCCCATGCCGCCGATGGCTTCCGTGACCCAGACCGGGTCGCCGGAAAACAATTCATTGTATTCTGAGGTACGCAGGAAACGTACCAGGCGCAGTTTCATACAGAACTGATCGACCAGTTCCTGGGCGATTTCTTCGTTGATGTCATTGCGCTCCAGATCACGCTGCAGATAAATATCCAGGAAGGTTGAGACCCGCCCGAGACTCATGGCGGCTCCGTTTTGTTCCTTGATGGAACCTAAGTAGCCAAAATAGACAAACTGAAAAGCTTCTCTGGCATTGCGGGCTGGGCGGGCAATGTCAAATCCATAGGTGGCCGCCATTTCTGCCAGCTCTTTTAAGGCGGCAATCTGTTCGGTAAGTTCTTCTCTTTGGCGGATCAATTCTTCGGTAAAATTATCACGTTCCAGACCACTTAATAATTTCTTACGATCCTGAATCAGAAGGTCGGTCCCGTAAAGAGCGATACGGCGGTAATCACCGATGATGCGACCGCGGCCGTAGGCATCCGGTAAACCGGTAATAATGCCGGCTTTGCGGGCACGACGGATTTCATCAGTATAGGCATCAAAAACCCCTTGGTTATGAGTCTTGCGGTAATGGGTGAAAATCAGCTCAATTTCCGGATCCAATTCATACCCGTAGGCATCCACTGCCGCCCTTACCATCCGAATACCTCCATTGGGCATGATGGCCCGCTTTAACGGCTCATCGGTCTGCAGGCCGACGATCAGTTCCAGGCCACGATCAACATAACCGGGCGCATGAGAGGTAATCGATGAGACGGTTTTGGTATCAATAGAGTA
>JAAYCZ010000149.1 GCA_012729495.1 Syntrophomonadaceae bacterium
CTGTATTCTTTGGCAATCGGCAAATAGCAGGGGCACAGGTTACTGTATTTCAAATTGAGTTATGATTAAACTGGGTGCATACTTAAAAAGCAAAGAACCGCAATTGCTCGCGGTTAAATTTCAAATAATAAATTACTCTAAGTTTGCATCACTTTTTGAACTATCCGGGATTTCCGGATAGTTGCCAGCTCTTCAAATTTCACCGTCATAAAAACTCAAGATCACTTTAAACTTGGCAGCACTTTATCCAGATATTCCTGCCAATAGTCTTCATCACCGCAAATGCCATTTAAAACATTTTATTCCCGTTTCTTACTCAGCTGCTGGTCTCTTTTTCTATTACAGCCCTGGCAAATACCTTCCGGCTCGTTTAAGTGATAGATTCGCTGCATTCCTCCTCTGTCATATTCGTTTTGACAAATAACACAGCGATAGCGCATTTTTGGTGTTTCTACGTCCTTCACACTCCAGTCAGAGCGGTAGGAAAAATTATCATAAGAATAAGTAAAATCCACATTATGATTTGGCGGAACATATTTTTTTCTCTCGGATCTAACAGTTTTGAAATCATTATCGTTATTTCGGATATAGACTCTAGCCGGGAGTTCTTTCAAGACCTTTTTTGCTTCATCATATTTGCCGCTTAATTCTTTCTCATGTTCAAAATACCAATTTACTCCCCACGTTTTTGAAAACTTAAGGCTTGTGTCTTACCGCCACAATAGAATTCAACTGCCCATTTACGACCATCCTGAAATTGCACCAACAAATCGCCAGTTGTTTTTAATTCTGGTATATAGTATTCAAGGTCAACGGTAGCCTCATGCCCATACCTTGCCATTAAAAATCCATACAGAATTGCTTTTCCGGTCATATGTTCTTCAGTATCATGGCTGCCTGGGCAATCGGTGTTATGGCGGTGGGCAAAATGGTGCTGGTTGATCTCACCAAATTTACAGGTAATCCGCTCCAGGCAGATCGGACAAACAGCCTGTTCATTGCAGAGCGCACGGTACTCTCCCTTCCTGTGGTCCCAGGCAGGATCGGTAGCAATGACCTTTTTGCCATTCAAAAGTGCAGTCAGCACGATTTATCACCCGCTTGTAACTTCAGGCTCGTCAAGCTATTTAAACAATCATTATAATTGTTCAAAGCCTTGGTATAAATTGCAACACGAGGAACTGCTGCATTATCCCAAATACACGTTTTCATTATGCCATTGTATGAATTGTGAAGATGGCCGTTCTTGTATGTTATCCGGTAGTTCAAGTAATTGTTGGCCGTGGAATGAATAGTACTCCCGACCGTTACCGAAGTCCTCCTTGATTCTCTTGCTTACTTCTACATGAAGATCTTCAGAAATAGTTAGATATCCTCTGTCAAAGAGAGTATGTATATCTTGCCTTAACAACAAGCCATTATTGGGGTTATGGGGTCCCTGCTGTGAATAGGGTTGAATGTGTGCAGATTCAAGAACTGGCAATGTCTTTTCGCCTGAGATAGCACAACGGCGATGATAAGCTTCGGTAACCATTACCCGAAATGCACCCTGCCCCAGTCTGGGAAAGGCTGTATAGCCTGATCCATATCGATTGCCATCAGGTTCATAAATTATATCTGGATCAGAATGGTTATAGCGGCTCCGCTTTAGACGTTCCTCCACTTGTTGATATAGACTACGGCCAGCAAATGAATCACCGCTATATGTTTTTCCCTGGACAATATTGGGTTTCCAATCTGGAGGAACCGGAATCCAGTCAGCACGATCAAAGAAGAAGGGGGCAGTGAGAATAATGCAGCCAATAACAGGATCGGGTTCTGTCTTGCGGTCACTTTTGCGGTATTTATGGATGGCCTGCGCAAAGCTTATATAATCGGGCGTTCCATTTTTATTACCAAAAGCCTCCCAGGCCAAGGAAACCGGAAGAAAAGCATGGCGTACAAAAAAACCGCCGCCAGCAATATAATTCAGTGGGCTATGCAGCTTAAACAAAAACAAATCATAAGGCTGCAAAGCCCGGAATACCTTTTTGCCGCCAGGCTGCCAGAAATTCAATTCGTCGGGCTGGTTATTGGCCAAATAATTATACCAATCATTATCAGTTACCCCGACAAAGATATTTGACTTACACATCCTTGCTTAGCCCTCCCTGAGAGACGGATGAGTTCTTCGTTTTTTTTAAAGGGAATGCTCTATTCTTTTCGTATTTTCTAATTTTCATTTTCTAATCTGCTTTATAGATCCAATGGTTAAAATTATGACCTTTAACAAGTTTGTCTGTTCCTTCAATACCTAAATAAGCATGAAACGGCTTATTAATACAATAGCGGTGTTGATTCCTAGAAGCACTATATTTTTGAGCTTGAGCATAAGAAATCTTTGAAGCTTCTTCATCAAAGATAAA
>JAAYCZ010000150.1 GCA_012729495.1 Syntrophomonadaceae bacterium
TAAATATAGCATCCATATTAAACATCTCTTCCAGGCTGATTTCCTTTTCTGCTACTTGATACCCTTGATTTTTGCAGGCGGCCAGAACCATTTGCCGGGTTATGCCTTTTAATACCTTATCCGCCGGGGCGGTATAAACAACATCGCCTTTAACCATAAATAAATTGGATCTGCCACCTTCGCTGACCTTGCCTTCACGATCCACCAGTAAAGCCTCATAAGAACCAGTTTTAAGTTTCGCTTCATCTACGGTTTTACGATAATCAGCCCGGTCTACTTTGGCATTGGGATTGGGCCTTTCCACATGAACCAGAACGGTTTTTACCCCTTGGCGGTAAACATCTTGGGAGGGGTAATCATGCTCCACAAAATAAGCATAAAAATCAGCCGGTTTACCTGGGGCAGGATAATTAATTGCAAATTTAATATTGCCATTCTCCACCTGATTACTGTTAATCAACTCCTGCAAACGCTGGCTAATCTCATTGTCATTGAGGGGTAAATCCAAATTTGTCAGTTTCGCGGAATTTTTTAATCTTTCCAGGTGCTGTTCCAGAAACAGTGGTACACCCTGAATAACCCTTAATACTTCATAGAGGGAAATGCCCTGTTCAATAAAATCAGGCGGCAACTCTTCCTTTTTCATTTGCTGATTGTTTTTAATCCAGATATTCTGGTAGGAAATCTCCATTTATTCTTACCTCTTTAATTTTATTTTTATTGAGTTATTTGATGCAATGATTTACGTTACCCATAAAGCATATCGATCCTCTCCTTTAATTCATATCAGTCTTTTATGCTGCTCACTCCTATCTATTTGTCTTTTAAATTCCGGAAATATTATTCAGATTATAAATCTGTTTGCTATTTACGGAATCGTTATCAATACTTATTTGTTTACCAATATTAGTTTAGCCTCTAAAAATTAGAATATTTACTCCTTTAGAGCAAACATATTAACAATTAATGGATCCGGTAGCAAAAAACTGCGATGAGATAATTTCATTTGGGCAGTAATCGCCAGTTTGATGATGCTTTATGTTTTGAAATTAATTTATTACTTGCATGCTTCCCTTCCCTTATTTAGTAGTTCCCACCTATCATATAATTTAATGTTTCTAAATATTCAAAATATATTGACTATTATAAATGGCCTCCTTTATAATTACAATATCCTCTTTTTAATTACAATATCCTCCCTAGAATACTTTCTTGTATCTGATTCTCGATTAGATTAATTATCCCTTTAGAAACCAACATAATGGCAATTAATGTGAAGTGTAAACCTACTAATTATGAAAATATGATATAGGTCCCGTAAATCACATGTTTAAGCTTTTACCGGGACTTAAATTATAAAAAAAGGAGGCAAGATTATGGGATAACTATTACTACTTGCAAAGTAAGAAGCTGTACCTAACCTGTAACTGGCCTCCTTTATATAATTACATAATCCTCCTGGAATACTTTCTTGTATCTGATAGATTAGAATATTCAGCATGTTGGCAGTTAATGGAAAGTATAAGTCTGCTAATTTTGAAAATACTAACTATCGATATAGGATGTCCCGTAATTTAGCATGTGTAAGCCTTTTCACTTTTTCAGCGGGACTTAAAAATTATAAAAAGGAGGCAAAACTGTGGAAAAAACTATTACTACTTGTAAAGTAAAAAGCTGTGCCTATCATCACCCCGATGATCTGTGCGCAGCCGGCGAAATCCAGGTTGAAAACAATAGTAATTTTGCCGTTTGTGATACCTTTTATCCGCGGGATGTAAACAAACAACCAGTCAGCGGAAATAATGTCCAAGCGGGAACTGATCTGAGAGACTCAGTAATGGCAGATGATAATCTGGGTATTAATGCCGCCGACTCAAGCCATATCTATGAAAGTCACGCCAGCAACCTTACCCCGTTGGTAACCTGCAATGCTGATGATTGCAAGTACTGGAAGCATGACGTATGCAAGGCTCAGGAAATAACTATCGATGGGCCGACTGCTGCAATTTCCGGTGATACCCGATGCCAAAAATATAATCCCGAATAAAAAACGGCAGTCTACCTCCTGGAGCATTGAAATAATCTCAAGAAGATATGAATGGAGGAATCTAAATGCATAAAAAACCAATTGTCTATCCCTATATACCCAACTCTGTTCCGGAAATCAAGGCAGCGATGATGAAAGAGGTAGGGGTAACTGACCCTATGCAACTTTATGAAGAAATACCAGAACATCTAAAGTATCATCAAGAAATGCAGTTACCCAAACCAATTCTTGATGAGTACTCTATCCGCCGGCATACCGAGGAAATATTAGGCAAGAACAAAACCTGTGGTGAATACCTTTCCTTCCTGGGTGCAGGATGTGCCCAGCATTTTGTCCCGGCAGTCTGTGATGAAATAAATGGCCGGGGTGAGTTTTTAACTGCATATGTAGGTGAATCAATGGGTGACCACGGCAAATGGCAAGCCCTGTTTGAATATTGCAGTCTCATGGGTGAGCTGATGGACATGGATATTTTAAGTATTCCCATGTATGATGGCGGCCAGGCTGCCTCCAGTTCGTTACGCATGGCCAATCGTATTAATGATCGTAAAAAGGTTCTGGTTCCGGCAACGATGAGCCCGGATATATTTATGATCATACAAAACTATCTTAACTCAGTACCGGCACCGGAAATTCAGATCGTTAAGATCGGATTTGATCAGAATAGCGGACTGATGGATATAAACGACCTGAAAAAGAACATCTCCGCTGATGTATCGGCTGTATTTATCGAAAATCCCTCCTATCTGGGATTCATCGAAACCCAAGCTGAAGAAATCGGCAAGATTGCCCGCGAAGCCGGAGCTGAATTTATTGTCTACACCGATCCCATATCACTGGGAGTAATGGAAGCCCCAGCCAATTATGGCGCTACTATTGCCTGCGGAGATTATCACCCGCTGGGTCTGCACCTGGGTGCAGGAGGATGCCAGGGCGGGTTTATTGCAACCCATGATGATATGAAATATATCTCCGAATTTAAGGACCTGATGTTTGGTTTGACCGACACCATGCAAGAAGGTGAATGGGGTTTTGGTGAAGTTTTGTTTGATCGCACTTCCTATGGTTCCCGGGATAAAGGTAAAGAGTTTACCGGAACCAGCACTGGACTGTGGGCAATTACTGCCGGGGTATATCTATCCCTGATGGGACCGAAAGGCATGCAGGAAGTAGGGACCACCATCATGCAAAACTGCCAGTACGCAATGAAAAAAATATCTGAACTGCCCGGAGTGAAAGTTCAGTTGTCCTCTCCTTGCTTTAAGGAATTTGTGGTTAATTTTGATATGACCGGTAAATCTATAGCCCAAATAAACAAGCATCTGCTGGAATTTAAAATATTTGGGGGCAAAGATTTGTCGGAAGAATTTCCTCAGTTTGGTCAAAGTGCCCTGTTCTGCGTAACCGAAGTACATCAGCATAAGGATCTGGATAAATTGGTCTATGCGCTGCAGGGGGTTATTTCCTGCTAAATGATAGCAGTTATTCTACAAGGAAAGGATTGAGATTCAATGGCAAGACAGAAAAAATTGCTTAGGGATAATTACCACCAGGCAAGATGGGATGAACCCATAATATTTGAAATGAGTGTTCCTGGTGAAAGAGGAGTACTGGTTCCACTGGCCTGTGAAGATGTTGTCAACCAGGTTGGAGATGGGGTTTCAGCTATTCCCGCCAACCTGCGGAGAAAAAAAGCCCCTGCACTTCCGGAGGTTAATCAGATGCGGGTCAACCGCCATTATTACCATCTTTCCCAGGAAACTCTGGGCACTGATGTTACTCTGGGAATAAGCGAAGGCACCTGTACCATGAAATATAGTCCTAAAATACAGGAACACATGGCCGCACGGCATCCGGGTATTGTAGATGTTCACCCCCTGCAAGATGCTGATACCATGCAGGGAATATTGGAAATTTACTATCAGGTGGAACAATTCTTAAAAGAAATCTCCGGAATGGATGCTTTTAGCTTGCAACCGGGCGGCGGTGCCCACGGGGTGTTTGCCAACGCTTCTATGATCAGAGCCTATCATCGGGCCCGGGGAGACAATAACAGGAAGGAAATAATCACCACCATGTTCTCCCATCCCTGTGACGCTGCTACGCCAAATACAGCCGGTTTCAAAGTCATTACCCTGATGCCGGATGAAAGCGGCTATCCTGATTTGGAAGCCATGAAAGCAGCGCTCTCCGAGCGAACTGCCGGGATTATGATAACCAATCCTGAAGATACGGGAATCTATAATCCCAGGATCGAGGAGTATGTTAAAGCTGCTCATGCAGTGGGTGCGCTCTGTTCCTATGATCAGGCCAATGCCAACGGTATGCTGGGCATTCATCGCGCCCGCGAAGCCGGTTTTGATCTGGTTCATTTTAATTTGCATAAAACCTTTTCCGCTCCTCACGGCAGTATGGGGCCGGCAACCGGGGCCATCGGAGTAAAGGAATTCCTCAAACCCTTCCTGCCAGTACCCCGGGTGGAATTCGACGGCCAGAAATATCTTCTTAATTTCAACTATCCTGAAAGTATTGGCAAAGTAAGAACCTTCTTCGGAAATACCAATGTAGTATTGAAGACCTATATGTGGATAATGCAGCACGGGCCTGAAGGCTTGAAAGAGGCTGCTATTTGTTCAGTATTAAACAACCAGTATTTTATGAAAAAAATTGCGGAAATACCCGGTGTGGTTATCTGGTATGCCAAAGGCAAGCGCCGTCTGGAACAAGTTCGCTACTCCTGGGAGAAGCTTAAACAGGATACTGGTGTAGGTACTGACGATGTTAATAAACGAATTGTGGACTTTGGTATTGAACATTACTGGACCTCTCATCATCCCTGGGTAGTACCGGAACCCTTTACCCTGGAGCCCTGTGAATCCTATAACAAAGAAGATCTGGACGAATATGTAGAGGCTCTGAAGCAGATTTCCAAGGAAGCATATAATGACCCCAACTTTGTAAAGAGTGCCCCCCATAAAGCTGCTTCCCATCGGCCTACCCATGAAGCAATTGATGAAGCCGAGTTAATTGCCGTTACCTGGAGACAATATCTTAAGAAAAAGGGTAAAAAATAGTTTATACCCATCTCCGCCCGTAGGGCGGAGATGGGATTAAATATAAAAAGCGGTGATTTTAAAATGAAAAAACTGGGAGTAATTGTAAATCCTATTGCCGGTATAGGCGGCAAGGTCGGATTAAAAGGCAGCGATGGAATTGAAATTTTAAAAAAGGCCCGGGAAATGGGAGCCAGGTCAGAATCTCCGCGCCGTGCTCTGGAGGCTTTAAAAATAATTGCCCAACTGAAAAATGAAATCCAGGTTGTGACTTATCCTGATGAGATGGGTGCGAATGAGTGCCGTGAAGCCGGTCTGGAACCGGAAATTATAGGATCTATCCCAAGCGGTGAAACCCTTCCGGAAGATACCATGGAAGCTGCCCGTAAAATGGCCGAAAGAGGGGTAGATTTGATTTTATTTGCTGGAGGAGACGGTACCGCTAGAAATATATATAGCGCAATAGGAACCAGTATTCCCGTGCTGGGAATTCCCGCCGGGGTAAAGATCCACTCGGCAGTATATGCAATCAACCCTCACAGTGCCGGAGAAGTAGCCAGCCTTTATCTGCAGGGCAAGGTGGTAAATATACGTGAAGCTGAAGTAATGGATATAGATGAAGAGGCTTTTCGCCAGGGTCGGGTTAGTGCCCAGCTTTATGGTTATCTTAAAGTGCCGGTAGAACGAAGGGTACAAAGCGTAAAATCCGGTGCCCGTTCTGAACAGGCTGAAGTAGAAGGCATGGCTGCAGAAATTATTGCCGGTATGGATGAAGATACTCTCTATATTATTGGCCCCGGAACGACTACCCGCAGTATTATGGAAAGATTGGGGCTTGCTAATACACTTCTTGGAGTTGATGTGATCCTTGACCGTAAACTGGTCGCCAGCGATGTAAATGAAAACCAGCTTTTTGACTTGATGAACCAGCATAACAAGGCTCGTATTGTAGTTACAGCCATTGGAGGACAGGGACATGTTTTTGGCCGCGGTAACCAGCAGATAAGCCCCCGGGTTATTAGATTGGCGGGCAAAAACAATATTATCGTAGTTGCCAGCCGTGATAAGCTGGTAGCCCTGCAGCCCCATCCCTTATTGGTTGATACCGGTGACCCGGAGTTGGATAAGGAACTGCGCGGCTATGTACGGGTGGTAACCGGCTGGGAAGACAGTATTATGTACAGAATCAGTGATGATGCAGATTAAGCGCAGCAAATGCAAACCATTTCCAATACTATGTTTTCTTTATTACTAACTTATTAAAGAGGAGGGATACCACTTGGCAAGAGGATTGGAACTATTTCAACAAAGTGCAGTAGGCTTTACCCGGCAAATCAGTCCCTATGATACGCTGGTTTATTCTACCGTTAACCCGGGCCTCATGTACGCCCTGGTCTACTTAATGTGGGCCCCGTTCCTTTATCCCGGCGCACATATGCCCTGGGCTATACTAACTGTTGCGCAAATGTTTGTAATTGCCGGACTATACTGGCTGCTTTCAGTAGCTATGCCCAGGCAGGGCGGTGAATATATCTATATCAGCCGTATCCTGCATCCATCGCTGGGTTTGATGTCCAGTTTTATGATTTCCTTTACGGCCATCTCCTGGACAGGCGTATGTTCCGACTGGGCATTAAAATATGCCTTGGTTGAATTCTTTGCTTCCATGGGGATTGTCAGCGGAAATCAAATGTGGATGCAATGGGCTTCTTTTCTAAATGCGCCCAATGTGCGTGCCGTACTGGGTACTATTATGATATTTATAATCTGGTTAGTATTCTACAAGGGCAGCCGGGCCATGATGAAAATGTCCTGGATGGCTTTAATTGGTACCGGTATTGGCGCTCTGACCTTTATTGTTGCTGCTTTAATGGCTGATCCCGGCACCTTTGCTGCCAACTTTACCCGCTTGAGCGGTTTAAATTACAACGATGTTATACCGCTGGCAGTGCAAGCCGGGCATCCAAGCAAATTTCTTTTTGGAGCCACATTAATGGCCGGCTCTACCTATATTATCCTTAACACTTTAGGCGCTACTTTCGGGGCCAACTTGGCCGGTGAAGTTCGCAGCGTTCAAAAGTCCCAATTACTGGCCATGTTTGGTTCTCTGGTTATTTTAATGAGTGCCTGGGCAATATTCTATGGATTAAGCTACAAAATCTTTGGTAATTTATGGACCAATGCACTGATGTATCTGTCGGGCACCGGCAATCCGGCTTATCCCTTTGGCGCTTATGAGCCTTTTGCAACAATATTGCTGGGGATCCTGACCCAAAGTCCCATATTTATTTTCTTGATCGCCATTGCCTTTTTTATGGCCACTTACGGTTCCTGTGCCGGTATGAGCTTTGGCCCTACCCGCAATATATATGCCTGGGGATTTGACCGTTTGGTACCTGCCAAGACCGCCAAGATCGATCCCAAATCAGGTTCCCCGGTTATTGCTTCCACCATTGCTCTGGTGGTTGCATGGCTCTTTTTGATGCTGGATGTATATTTGCCAGCCTGGACCGCTTATATCGGATACACTATCTTTACCTGGTTTCTGGCCTGGATTTTGCTCGGTATATCCGGAATTGTATTCCCATACCGCCGCAAACTGCTGTTTGAATCTGCTCCTCCAGTAGTACGGGGAAAATTCCTGGGGCTGCCGGTCATCTCCTGGTTGGGTATTTTGACGACAATCATCAGTGTGTCCATCTGCAGCTATCTGTTAATCCCCTTCTTCAAGGGAGACATGCCCTATACCATGATTGTAATGTCGATTATACTTCTGGTTCTGCCGCTAGTAATTTATTTTCTCTCGAAAGCATCGTATGCAAAACAGGGTATAAATATAGACATTCAATTTTTGGAGATACCAGCTGACTAGATGTTAATGTAGACATTTAATTTCGGGAGATATCTGCTGACCAGGTCAAATTTAAAATAAAGGGGTGAAGCGTTTAAATGAAAATCTTTTACGCAAGTGATACCCATGCAGCCGAAAGTACTTTTCGCAAGTTTACCAATGCCGGTCCTTTTTATAAGGCGGATATGGTTATATATGGCGGAGATTTTGTGGGTAAAGCAGTTGTTCCTATAATAAAAACCAAAGAAGGCCCTTATGAAGCCACTTATTATGGATCAACGGTAAAGATTAAAAATGAAGGAGAACTGCCGGACCTGCAAAAAACACTTCGAGATGCCGGTTTTTACTGGGTAATCCTTACTGAAGAAGAAGTAGACCGAATAAATGAAAGCGATGTAGAGCGCATTACCAAAGAACTGCAAATCAAGCAGATTGAAGAATGGACCAAGCTTATGGATGAGCGCTTTAAAAAGAATGGTATTCCCTGTGTGGTAATACCGGGTAATGATGACCCATTTTATATTGATGAATATCTGAATAAAATGAAATATGTGCAAAACGGGGATGGCAAAATAGTGGAGATAAAGGGTTATGAAATACTGTCATTAAGCTATGGGCACCCTACTATCTTCAAATATCCCCGTGATGTCAGCGAGGAGGAACTGACCGAAAAAATAAACAACCTGGCCTCCCAGGTTAAAAACATGAACAAGTGTATTTTCAATATTCATGTTCCCCCCAGGGACACCGACTTGGACCAGGATACTCTCTATGATGAAGATTTGAATCCCATTCTGGATGGGGATTCTCTGGCTACCGGTTCGGTAGGCAGTTCGGCTGTTGCTGAGGCCATAAAAAAATATCAGCCTCTGTTAAGTCTGCATGGACACGTTCATCCCAGCCGGGGGATAAGCAGAATAGGCAGAACCATCTGCGTAAATCCTGGCAGTAACTATGATGAAATTCAACTTCGCGGATGTTTGATTGACATCAACAATAAAGGAGAAGTTGAAACTCCTACTCTGACTTCCGGTTAATAATAATACAAGCATTTCTGCAATGTGTGAAATGAGGTTTTGAAAACTATAATTAACTAAGGTTTATGGAGAAATCCACAGATAGAGGACGGCGATCTATGTGAGTCTGCCGTCCTCTCTATCTGTGTTTATTTTTTCCCTTGGAAGAAACGCGATATTGGCAAAAGTAGTTATAATTTATTAAGATAAGGACTAAATTATCTAGTATAATAATATTACCTGAGATTACCTACCGTTCTAAGTGATGGCAGAAGAAAGGAATGATGGACATGATTCATCGCCAACGTATAGGTACAGTGATCGGAACAATCATGCTGCTCGTATTTTTATTGGCATCCAGTACACCGGTTGATGCTGCCGGCAGTACCGAAAAATCACCCTTCTTCAGTGATGTAACGAGCACAGAAGCTAATGCCGTGTACATAAACTACTTAGCGCAGCGAGGACTGATCAGCGGCTTTCCCGATGGAACCTTTCAACCCGGCGGAACAGTTACACGTGCCCAGATGGCACAAATGCTGATCAGAAGCAATATGATGGATACCAAACCGGGGGCTGTTATACAGTTTGCCGATGTAAAACCGGACCACTGGGCTTATAAAACGATAAGCTCAGCGGTACAGTCCGGTTTTATTGCAGGCTATCCCGACGGTACATTTAGACCTGAGGCGCCTGCCACCAGGGCGGAGTTAGCAACCATGCTCCTGCGCCTTACCTCTGCTGCCATGCCTGGCACAACCCCCCCCATCCGGTGTAAATGATCTTGGCAGCCATTGGGCTGTTGCACAGTGTGCAGTTGCCCTTGATGCCGGGATTATGAGCCTTGACGCTGAGGGCATGTTTGCTCCGGATAAATCGGCTACAAGATCTGATGCTGTCCGGGGGCTGGCCCTAATGTTAACCTTGAGTCCTGATCAAAACCATGTAAGTCTTACCGGCACTCTGGTTCCGCACGGCCAGGTACAGATAAACAAGTCAAATGGTTCCACTATCGAGGTAACTTCTGCCAGCCTTTGTTTTGAAGGTGATACCATAATTACTGATTCCAACGGTACGGCCGAACTTAATTTTCCTGATGGCTCGGGAATTAAAATTAAAGAAAATACTTGGCTTACCATTAAAGAAGCCAGAGGATACGCATATATTTTGCAGGATGGCAAGCCCGGAACCATGATCGACATGTTGGCATTAGATTTGACTCAGGGAGAGATTTTTGGTGCCCTGGCCAGCAATTATCATAATGATAACTGGAATAATAATGAGGGAGACGAAGAACATTCTACAGCAATGTTAATATCGGACAAGCGCCTTCTGGTCGCTTCTCTTAACCTGCCCTCAGTTCTGGCGGCCGGAACTAAAAATGCGGAACTTCCCTGGTATCAGAATTCTTCCCAGAAAAAAGTACGGGTAAAAGTTGATATGCCCTGGGGCGTAGCAGCCATACGGGGAACCTTCTGGCACAACGTAGTAAATCAAAATGGTTCGGGTTCAACCAGCGTTTTAACCGGTGAATGTCAAGTTACTGCAGGCGGACAGACTGTAATAATCCCGCCAGGCCAATTCACGGCCATTTCGGGTGTCTTAAGCCCTCCGTCTCCTCCGGTTCCAATGTCACCCCAGCATCTGCAACAGTGGAACGGAGAATATCAATGGTTCCTTAAGATGGTTAACAATATGCAAAACTCGTCTCCTTTACAACCAGGGCCACCTCCTTCTCAACCAGGCCCAGGTACACCTCCTGGTGGTATGACAACTGAAATGCTAAACAGTATACACCAAACTACGCCTCAATTCGGGGCCCTGCCACCACCTGTCAGGCCAAGCAGCGGCAGAGGACCCTCAAACCCATCTGTCAACCGAGTCGCAGCTCCAACTGCCAGTCCGGCTCCGGGGACCTATAACGCTGTACAGAGCGTAAGCCTGAGCTGCGCTACTCCAGGTGCAAGTATATACTATACCACCGATGGCAGTGATCCAACCAATAGTGAGACCAGGATGTTATACTCTGAACCGGTGTATGTCGCTACGACTGCTGCCATCAAAGCCTTGGCGGTAAAGAGCAATTTGACTGACAGTGAAGTAAAAACTTTCAGCTATGTAATAGATCTCGATAGTGCTGCTGTAGAAGCTGATAAAAACACCCTGCAAATAGGCTTTGCGGGGAGTGACAGCCAATCCAGCGTAACTCAGAATATTAACCTGCCTCTTACGGGAACCAATGGATCTGTAATTGCCTGGTCAAGCAGCAATGAAACAGCTGTATCATTGACTGGTACAATAACAAGAACTGATACGGCCCAGGAGGTTACACTGACCGCCACCATTAGAAAGGGTAACGCCAGTACCGCCAAAACATTTGATCTTACCGTAATGGCAGCGGAGACAGCAGACAATTACGGCAGGTCATACCCGGTTATGGCTTATGACCCGGACAATAATAGATACCTGATGGTATATTTTAAACATGACCTTGCTATCCGAGATTACAATCTGTATGGACGACTTGTCGCAGCAAACAGTGACTACATTGGCAGTGAATTCCCTATTCGCATTTCTCAGGAGTATAGCAACTCCTCTTATGACTATAAACCTGACGTAGCCTATGATAGTATCAATAAGGTGTTTCTGGTGGTCTGGAATGAAGGCGCATTAACTGAATCTAAGCTTTGCTGGGATATCTATGGTCAAATAATCAGTGTTAATGGAGAAATGATTGGGGATGCTTTTGCTATTACCAGCCTCAATGATGAAAAGAACCAAATAACTCCTTACTTAGACTTTGATAATATAAATAATAGATTTTTGGTTGCATATAAGCATAATGTAAGTGATACTTCGTATCATGATGATATTCATGGCCGCTTTATAAACATAGTCGACGGTAATCCTGTTGTTGGTGAAGATATGGAGATTTATACACACTCAAACTATAGTCAATCGCTAAGCGATGTTGTTTTTAACGGTGAAGACAAGTTTATGGTTCCGATAAACTCTTATCGCTACTGCTCCTTGATGGCAGTTAATGCGGTTGCTGGGGAAGTTAGTGAACCTTACTATTTTGGCTCTACTGCAAATAGACCTTCACTGGCATTTGATAATGTAAATCAGAGAATTTTGGCGGTATGGGATTCTGGAGTTCGTGTCTATGGTGGATTTATCAACCAGGATGGAACAAAGGATGGAGAGCCATTCCAGATTAACGATGAATCGAATGATGAACCGTGGAATGTGTCTGTTGCCTATGCCGGAGGGTCTTTCTATGTGGCCTGGGAACATGAAAAGTACTATGATTATAATAATAGTTATATAAACATACTTGCCAAAAATATAGATGCTACAACCGGGGAAATGTCCAATCAGATTGAGGTGACAACAGGAGCTAATCAGGCTAAATATCCTTTTGTTTGTGGCAGTGACAGTGGCGCTCTGGTAGCCTGGACAGAGGAAGGGGATGGTGTTCCTGATGTTATCAGGTTGCATTATTTAGCTTCACCGGTTGCACTTGCAAGCTTTACAGCAGCTCCCCAGGCGGCAGACATCATTCTTCCAGCAGATATAACGGTCAATCTTACGGTTGATAAAGCGGCCACTGCCTATTATGCCGTCGTCCAGGAGGATAATTTGGGCTTTAATACACCGGCACCGATAGCCCAACAGTTAAACGGACTGTTTTTCTGCGAGGGCGGATGGGTTAATCATTATGGTGTTGTGCCGGTTCTGGCAGCAGGACGTCAGTCACTATCAGGTCAAGCGACGGGAGAAACAGA
>JAAYCZ010000017.1 GCA_012729495.1 Syntrophomonadaceae bacterium
TAACCGGTGCCGAATAACATGGCAAACCAGCCTTTATGGGTCAGCATGACTGCTTTGGGCGTACCGGTGGTACCGGAGGTGTAGATAAGAGTGGACAGATCTTCCGAATCCAATCTGGCGATACGTTCTTCCAGTTCTGCATCCCGCTCAGCTTTGCGGCCCATCGCGAGGAAATCATCAAAATACATGACTTCCGGACGGTTCTCAATGACCGCGATCTTATCGAAAACGATGATTTTTTCCAGGGTGGGGCATTCCACGCCCAGCAGGGAAAGAGCCTTGTCATACTGATCCTGGTTGCCGACAAACAGAATGCGGATCTCAGCGTGATTGACGATATATTTCAGCTCGGCGGCTGAATTCGTGGCATAAACCGGCACTGAAGCGGCTCTGACCGTAAAAGAAGCGTAATCGGCAACCGCCCATTCCACGCGGTTATTGGCAAAGATGCCCACGAATTCGCCTTCTTTGACTCCAAATTCCAGGAGGCCTTTAGCGGTGGCATCAATCAGATCCCCAAATTCCTTCCAGGTGTAAGCGATCCATTCCCCATAGGGTTTATGACGGACAGCGATTTTGGTATCACCATATTTGGCTGCCCGGCTGCGGATCATCAGAGCCAGATGCTTTTCCCGGGCCAGAAATTCTTCAAATTCCTTTTCATAATCAGGTTTTGCTCCATTCATTCAATCAAATCCTTTCTTGATAAGATGTTGCGATGTTGCGCTACGATATTGCAGATCATTGCTGAATTTCTGTTCCCAAACTCCCCCCCTTTTGTTTTAACCGTAATTATTCAATGCCAACTGTATGAAGGTAAGTCATCAGGACTTTTAAAAACAAATCTGCTTGTTCCTTAAACGAAACCGAATCAGGGAAAGCTAAACGATGAAAGATCAGACCATTAAAAAAAATCGTGAACATAAACCCGAATTCAGTAGGAAGGCCGGTCCACTCAGCCACGCCATTGCCATAATAATGATCGGCTTCATTCATGATATCAAAGCCGCCATCTTTGCCGTGCTGGCGATAATAATCAATAGTTAGAAGCAGGATGTCTTGAAACCAGTGTTCTTTTTCCATAATATAATCACTGAATGCTTTGATACGCTCCTCCAACGGAGTATCTGCAGTGATTTTTTCAATTGCCCCGGAAATATCTCTGCGGCTGGCCAGCTGCATCATACTCTCCAGAATGGATTTTTTGGTGGGAAAGTAATGGTATAGGGATCCGGTAGAAACCCCCAGAGATTGAGCAATCTCACGCATGGTGACATCGTTGTACCCGCGCTGGGCAAAATCATCGAAATACTTTTGCAGCAGTTCTTTCCTATAGGCATCGTGATCAACGATTTTCGGCATGGTGAACCTCCTGTATGTAAATGGATGATTATTTTATTTCGAACAGTCGATATAAATAAGATAATTAATATTTATCATTAAATATTATAATTGTCAATCGAAATCCGTAATCAGCAAGACCGGCCGTGATTGAAAAATAATATTGACTAACAGGGCAGCAAAATCCAGGCAAACATCACCGAAGGATTAGAATAAAGGGAGAAAAAACCCGGGATACGAAAAGATCCCGGTTCGCTCAGTAACGCCATTGCCGTAATACTGATCCGGAAGTGCAATTAATCCAAGGTTTGGCAGGATTATGGCTGAAGAAATAGAAATGTATTTTAATCTGAATACAACGAAAGTTTATAAACCTAAGCAAATATAAAAGCGGGGAGGCAATCGGATGACCAATTACATAAAAAGCGGCATTATGGGACTATGTGTTGCGGATGCTTTAGGGGTGCCGGTTGAATTTATGAGCAGAAGCAGTCTGAAGAATGATCCGGTGGTTGGTATGCGCGCCTATGGCACTTACAATCAGCCGGCGGGAACCTGGTCGGACGATACCAGCATGACCCTCTGTTTACTGGACAGCCTGGCCGGAGGCCTGGACTATGATGACATCATGAAAAAATTCCGGCAATGGTTCGATGCAGGAGCCTACACCCCCTATGAAGAAGTTTTTGATGTAGGCACTGCCACGCGCAAAGCCATAAACAGATATTCAACCGGCAAACCTGCCCGGGAATGCGGTGGAAAAAATGAGCATGACAACGGCAACGGCTCGCTGATGAGAATACTGCCCCTGTTATTTTACCTGCAGTCCCGGTTCGGGACGGAACTTAACCGGGAAGCGTTTGACATTATCCATAACGTTTCCTCCCTTACCCATGCCCACCAACGCAGCTTGATTGCCTGCGGAATCTATATTTCCATCGCCTCGGCAATCACCGCCGCAACGGAGCTCAAAACCGCAATAGAGCAGGGAACTGAAAAGGCCATGCAATACTACAGGAATCAGTCTGAATTTACCCAAGAAATGCAGCATTATAAACGCCTGGAAAGCAACGGCTTTGCGCAACTTCCCGAAGCAGAAATAAAGAGCAGCGGTTATGTGGTGGATACTCTCGAAGCGGCCCTATGGTGCCTGCTGAATACCGGCAACTACAGAGACTGTGTATTGAAAGCAGTAAACCTGGGAGAAGACACGGATACGGTGGCAGCAGTAGCCGGAGGACTGGCAGGACTGTATTATGGTTACGAAAGCATTCCCTCCGAATGGCTGGATACAATAGCCAAACGCGATTATATTCTGACCCTGTGCGAAAATTTCGCAGACATTTAAAATTTATTTTACATTTGATTCCCCTGCAAAAAGTGTATTTATACACCATATACCGTAGAGGAGACTTTAGTCTCCCCTACATATCGGCGTTTCAGGGATAGTCGGAGACTAAAGTCTCCCCTACGAGTATAAGTAACTGGGTTTTTGCAGTGGCATCACATTTATGTAGTACTTAATCAGAGAGGATTGCCATATGGCATCGTTGCTTCGCTATTATTTTTTAATTATGCAAAACTCTTAAACAAAAGTTTATCAAACGTTGCCGGATTTGAAAAAACCTAATATTTTACTCGAATGCCCGAGAGCTTATACCTTAGGTTTTAAACCATGTATTTGTCCGTCCGGGCATTATTTTATTGTGGATATAAAACCATGCTCTGGTTAAAAATAAACCCACAAGTATTTTTTAACTGGAGTAATGTTATGCGTAAAATTCCCCGCCGGGGTGAGCAAACCCAGCCGGAAGGCGGTCATGATACCAAAGGTATACCGGATATCCCGCTGCCGCAGGATTATGATGAGAAGATGCTGCTGCTGAGCCCTTATATAGAGAAAAATCATGACCTCATTGCTCGTCCTTTCTATCTGGATAGCGAGATGAAACTGGAGGCCTGCGCCTTTTATTTTAATGCGGTTGTCGATGATAAAAAGTTAAATGAACATGTATTGCAGCCCCTGATGATGTACAGCGGAGGCTGGGGATCAGCTGACTATAACAATACTGACCGGGTGGATCTTATCGTACGAACCGCCATCAGTGTGGGGCAAATACGTAAAACCGACAGTTTCGCGGTGATGGTA
>JAAYCZ010000151.1 GCA_012729495.1 Syntrophomonadaceae bacterium
GAAGTGGTCGGGGATTACTGCGAAAAAAAGAATTGCGGCAAACTATAAGTGTTAATTTGCAAGGAGGTATAAAAGATGAAAATCGAAGTATTGGGATCCGGATGTGCCCGCTGCAACCAATTGGAGAAAGATGTGATCAATGCCCTGGCCGAGTTGGATATTGCGGCTGATGTAGCCAAGGTAAAAGACATATCAAAAATTATGGCTTACAAGGTAATGTCCACGCCGGCTCTGGTTATTGACGGGCAGGTAAAAATCGCCGGCCGGGTGCCGAGTAAAAAAGAGTTGCACAGTTTGATCAAGGAAGCTGCCCAATAAAGATGAAATGGTACAATTACGCATAAAATGAGATTCATTAAAAAAGAACATGGAGTTTCACAAATGTATGTTTATTTTTGGAGCAAGCGGTGAATAATTTCTAATACCAAAACTAAGGAGGATTAAAATGACTGCGGTTTCTCTAGAAAAGTTTCAAAAGCTTGTTCCGGAAGAAAAACTTTCTGTCCTTGAACAGATGAAAAAAGATATGGGTGTAGACGGAATTCTAAAACAATGGAAAATATCACGATCAAAATACTATAAAATCAGAAATCAACTAAACGAGTCTCTGGCTTCGGCAGGTAATACGCCTGAAGAAGGAACATATGAAAATACCGAAAATATTTTCGCAAATGATTTGGAAAACATCAATTTACCGGAACAGAAATTTTCTTTCACCATGAATATGGTAGGATCATTGGATCCTTTAACCAGTACTCTGGAGTTGCTTAATCAATCTCAATTAATTGCTTCGGCCAATATGCGAATTTCAGTTCACATCCAAGAAATTTAAATACCAAGCAAAACCAGGGCGTGCTGCTTTTCATCCGGCAGCACGCTTTTTTTATTTTAAACAGAAACAAAAATATCTTATAATGAAGTAATTTTTATTCGAAAATATAATAATTTTAAATAAATATGGAGGATATTCAAGTTATGATATAGAAGATTATAACAAAATGGCTTTCTAAATACATAAAAGAGGAGTTAAAAAAACTGCGGCATGAAATATATATAAATAAAGTTTGTTTAGGGGAGGTATAATATGCAAACCGAAAATTTAGCAGCCACGATTCATGCACAAGTGAAGAAGTATTCTAACCGGGCGGGCAATGCCCTTTATTACAAGGAAGGCGATGAGTGGAAAGGCATCTCCTGGAAAGAATTTGGTGAACGCATTGACAATGCAGCCAAAGGGTTGCTTGAACTGGGGGCTGAAGAGAATGATATGATCGCGATCTATTCCAGTAACCGCCCGGAATGGGTGATCAGCGATTACGCCATTATGAGTATCAGATGCGCCACAGTGGCTATCTATGCCACCAATACCTCAGAACAGGCTGAATATATTGTCAATGATGCCAGGACCAAAATCATATTTGTGGATGATCAAACTCAATATGATAATGTGATGAAATTCTTCAAAGGTCACAGCAAGCTGGGTTACATCATCGTATTTTCAAAATCAGTTAAAATCGACAAGAGCGATAACAATATCATGTACATCGATGATCTCTATGAATTGGGCAAAAAGTCCAACCAGGAGGCAGAACTGCAGAAACGGCTCGATGCCATTACTCCTGATGATATTATGTCAGTTATCTATACCTCCGGCACCACTGGTGATCCAAAAGGAGCTATGCTGTGCCATAAGAGTTTCTTTGTGGAGAATGAAGCGCTTAATTCACGTTTCCCCATGGGTGAAGATGATATCGAAGTGGTCTTTCTGCCCTTGAGTCATGTTTATGAAAAAGCTTCATCCTATTGGATCCATTCCCGGGGCGCAACTCAATACTTCTGCAGCGATACCAATAAGATCGTGGAGTACTTTGGTGAAATACGCCCGACCTATATGTGCGGTGTACCCAGACTGTTTGAAAAAATGTATGCGGCTATCTATGCCAAGATGGAAAAAGCCGGGGGACTCAAGAAAAGCATATTTGACTGGGGCATTGCAGTCGGAAATGAATACGAACACGCCCGCAACCGAGGCGAAAAAATATCCAAAACACTGGAACTGAAACACAAACTGGCGTACAAACTGGTGCTGTCCACGGTAAGAGAATTGCTGGGCGGACGGCTGAATTTCTTCTCCGCCGGCGGTGCGCCTCTGGCCAAGGACATCGAAGAATTTTTCTTTGCCGCTAATATCTTTATTGCCCAGGGTTATGGGCTTACCGAAACAGCACCAATGGGATCCTGCAACTCCCCCAAAGACTTTAAATTCGGCACCGCCGGCCGGCCCATCGACGGCAATCATATTAAAATTGCCGAAGACGGGGAAGTACTCATCAAAGGCGACAATGTCTTCAGGGGCTACTGGAACAAACCGGAGGCCACGGCTGATGCCATGACCGAAGACGGATATTTCAGAACCGGCGATATAGGCATGATCGATGAGGATGGATTCCTTAAGATCACCGACCGGAAGAAGGATATCATCATTACCGCCAACGGTAAAAATATTCCTCCCCAGTTGATTGAATCAAGGATTGGCCAAGACTATTATGTTGAACAAATGGTGGTTTTCGGTGACAAGCAGAAGTATCTTACCGCTCTTATTGTGCCTGCCTACGCTGCCCTGGAGGAATATGCCCAGGATAAAGGCATCGCTTATAAGGGAATAAGTGATCTGATAACCAAGCCCGAGATTTTAAAATTGTATGCCGACAGGATTGAAGGACAATCAAAGGATCTGGCCCATCATGAAAAGATAGTCAGGTTTAAACTACTGGAAAGTCCCTTCACAGTTGAAAATGGTCAAATGACCCCGAGCAATAAAATAAAGAGAAAAGTCATCGGTCAGCACTATGAAGACGTAATCAAGAAAATGTATAAAGATTGATTAGGAATAAAAATAAAACCAGGCCAACAGACAAAGACAAAAGCAGACCGAGCAAAAAAGGTTTAGAGCAAGGCAATCGAGAAGCCCGTGATTGAGGCGGAACAAGGTATGGGGATACACCTCTTTGAGGGTGTCTCCATAAAAAGTACGCCGCTTGAACGGGCTTTACTTATTAACGAAGCTATAAGCCTTTTTTGACGGTCTGGCGTGCTGCGCATTATTTTGCTTTTCCCATAATATTTGGCAGCAGATATGGGCAGATTAGGGATATCAAGTTGCCAGGCGATCAAAAAATATAAATGTCAAATTAATAATACAGAGTAATTATTTAGCTGGGGGATGCTGATTTGTGGCCAGATAAAGTATATTATGAGCCGGCGGCGCTGGAATATGAACTGGGGAAATTATTAAAAGACAAATATGCCGATATTCCCTGGGTGGAGATTGAAAATCATAATAACATCGAGCAACTACGTAAAAACGAAAATAAAGAATTCATTGCCATGAAAAGACACCTCATTATTGGCATCAGGAAAACCCATAAATATATACCCAATCATAAGGTGTCTGATTTTCTGGTGCCTTACACTTCCTCGGGCTGTAGCGCTATGTGTCTGTATTGCTATCTGGTTTGCAACTATAATAAATGTTCGTATCTGCGACTTTTCGTCAATCGTGAAGAGATGATGAACAAACTGCTGAAGACGGCTCGTTCATCGCCCCAGGATCTGACCTTTGAGATCGGCAGCAACAGCGATCTGGTACTGGAAAACACCGTTACCGGCAATCTGGTCTGGACTATAGAAAAATTTGGCCTCAGCCATAAAGGTTTTATCACTTTTCCCACCAAGTTTGATATGGTAGAGCCTCTGCTTGAATTGGAACACCGCGGCAGAACCATCATGCGCATGAGTGTCAATCCGCAAAAAATCATTCAAAAAGTAGAGTTTGGAACGTCGGCCTTAAAAAAACGTATCGATGCCCTGAACCAGATGTGTGAGGCCGGCTATAAAGTGGGGCTTTTGATTGCCCCGGTGGTGCTGACAGAGGATTGGACTGACCAATATAAAGCTCTGATCGAAGAACTTGCCGATGAACTCTCCCAGAAAGCCAAAAAAGAATTGTTCATCGAAATTATTTTTATGACCTACAGTTTTGTGCATCGCGCCATTAACACCGAAGCGTTTCCTAATGCTGTAGAGCTCTATGATAAAACGTTGATGACCGGACGAGGCCGGGGAAAATATTGCTATCGCAATAATATACGTGAGCAGGCCGAACAATTATTAAGAGAAGAAATAGCCCAAAAACTAGGTAATATACCAATCATATACGTCGTTTAGGATTGGCAATTATTTTATCTGAAAATAATGCTTAAAATTTAAAGTTTGGAGCAATACTAGATATAGATTATTAAAATCCAGAGAAAGGATTGATTTTATGCCAGATGATATTCGTGAGAATACAGACCTGGGTAGTTGGGGATTTTTGCGTACCGGCTGGTGGATCCTTCATATCATCGCGATTATAGCGGTTGGTTACATTGGCTACTGGATTGCGCAATGAGGTAGTTATAACGGCCGGGATTATAATTATCAAACCTCAAAAATACATCTATTTTCAATAATATTAAGCGCCCTTCTTAGGGTGCTTTTTTTAACCCTAATTTCGTAAACATATTATAGTAATAAACGCAGTGTATATTTACATTATTTAATCCGGCAATTTTGTCAACATTTTAAGCTTTTGTTCATATAATGATAGAAAACTAAATACCGTACATCCCCCTATGAGTATTTTATTTCTGTGGGATTATTTTAAGGGAAGGAGACAATATATTATGGCTTATTGGCATTTTTGTACAGCTTGTCAGCAGTGGAGCAAATCAGCGACCCCATTGTCAGATGACAAGACCTGTTCATTCTGTGGTAAAAAATATACTAAATTGGCTAAAAAGAATGGGGAGGAAATTGTTTCAGCTCCAGAAGAGGTACAGACCGAACCGGAAATGACGGAAACAGTAGAAGAACCAGTAGCAGAAGAAATATCGGCAGCCGTGGATGAAAAGGAAATATCCGCTCCGGATGAAACGGTGGAAGATTCGGAACCACCCGTAAGTGAGACAATCGAAATGGTGGATGCATCCGAAGAAACAGTGATAACCGAGGCAGCAGAGACATTGGAGACTACAGAGATACCGGAGACAGAAGAGACAACCGCAGCCTCCGAAAAGGCAGATGCCCCCAAGATTAAAAAAGTACCAACTAATAGAATATCGGCTGAAAAGAAAGGACGGCCGGTAAAAAAACGGTAACCGATTATCTGACTGTTTCTTAATTAATTTGACAGCCGCAAGCCTTCTGTTTTAGAAGGCTTTTTTGTTTTTGCAATAGAAATTGTCCTTTAAAATTCCGGACCGCTCTGTTTGAACCCTCGGCCTAAAACCTCCATCGCTTCGCTGATAGTAATAAAGGCATTGGGGTCGATCTGAAATACGATTTCCTTTAAGCGCGGAAGCTGCGTAGTGCTTACGGTAACCATAATGATGTCCCGGTTCTCACCGGTGTAGGCTCCCCGACCGTTCAGAAAAGTGCATCCGCGATGCAGATTGCCCAGGATTTCCCCGGCTATATCACTGCAATGGCTGGAAATGATCATGACACTTTTGCTCACATTGGATCCCGTCTGCACTTTGTCCATCATTCTGCCGCTGATAAAGATGGATATGGCTGAGAAAAGCGCCAGTTCCAGATTTGAGGTTAACAGGAAAATACTCAGGATGACGAGATTCACATAAAAAGATATGCTGCCGATATGGTACCCCCAGTAATTATTAATGATTACCGCAATGATATCCAACCCGCCGGTAGAACCTTTGCTGCGCAGCGTGATCCCGATCCCCAGGCCGCTTATCACACCGCCCAAAACGGCTGCCAGCAGGAGATTATCCAAACCCAGATCAATCTGCAAGCCCGTAGCGGTTCCCAGAAAAAAAGTCAGCGACAGCATGCCGATCAGGCTGTAAAGCGCAAAGCGTTTACTGATGAATTTATATCCGGCGATGAAAATGGGGATGTTCAGACCAATATACCAGAGCCAGATATCCACCCCGGTCAGGAATTTCAGAATGATCGCAATACCCGTGACCCCTCCGGTCAGCATATGAACAGGAACCAAAATCAGTTGAACGGAAAGAGCAAGTACGAACGATCCCAGCAGTATGCCCAGGATATCGCGCCAGGAAATGGTTTCCCTAAACTTTTTTAAACCGGAAGTCATTCCATTTATGGGCTTTTTTATATGCATAATCCATCTCCTTTAAGGTCATGATTCATATTATTATATTAGCTCATAATAACCAGTTTTGTTATAGCCTGATGTTCCGGTGTAACTTGTATACTAATCCACTGCATAAAATTCTGATTTATTTACCCCACAAAGAGGACAGCCCCAATCATCAGGCAGATCCGCGAAGCTGGTTCCCGGGGCAACCTCCATTTCCGAGTTGCCTTCCGCCGGATCGTATATATATCCGCATATACCGCATACATATTTGGTGTTTACGTCAGCCATTACAACAAATCCATCAGAAATAAACAGCATAAGCATTCGACAATTTGGTTAACCGCCTGACGTATATAATAGTCATTGTAATCGAAGCACAGCGCTGTAGCAACCGGCTTGGCATTTCCTATGCCGGGCGAGATCCAAGTCCGGATTGGGGAGCGTCTTACCCCTAAACCGAAGACGGCTTATGGTAAAATTATATTGATACAACATCTATAACAACAAGCAAAAAAATTTGAAGGCGGGGTCAGAAGTATGAAACGAATCGGCGCGGTTTTAGGTGCATTATTATTACTTTTATCTGGCTGTATCCCAAAAGATAACAATATAACATTTACGGCATTTATTGAGAGTGTGAATGAAAACAGTATCCTGGTGATAGATGTATCCGCAAATTCTGGTTTTGATAAAGCCAGCGTGGACATCACCGAAGCAAAGTATGATTTTGATTTGAAGGCCGGTCAGAAGGTGGAAGTCACGATCAAGCCTGAGATCAGAGAAAGTTATCCGGTTCAGGCAACAGGTGTGAGAATACGCTTGATCACGCAGGAAGATGCAGGGGCAGGGGCGGCAGAATACAAAAAAATCACTGCTAAAGAGGCTAAAATGCTCATCGACAGCGGGAATGTGACCGTTCTGGATGTACGTACCCAGGCTGAGTTTGCAAGCGGACATATTAACGGAGCAATTCTTTTGCCGAATACCGAAATTAAGAAGAAAGCCCCTGAAGTGCTGCCTGACAAAAACACTACCATACTGGTTTATTGCCGCAGCGGCAACAGAAGTGCCCAGGCGGCAAAAATTCTGGTGGAAATGGGATATACAAAGGTATATGATTTTGGCGGCATTATTGACTGGCCCTATGCAGTGGTGAAATAAAGCTGAACTAAAATTAGCAAATGCTGGTTTAAATCTACGCCGGCTGTATTATACTTCTATTAAAAGACAAACGAAAAAGAGAGACAGGGAATTGCTGATGTATCTGACTGATGAAGATATAAACATAATAAAAACATCTTTGGAGCAACAATTGGATCCGTATTTAATTGTACTCTTCGGTTCAGCCAGCACGGGGCGCTTGAGATCGGATAGCGATGTAGATATAGCATTTCTAAGCGATCAGGAGATGGATTCTTATGAACTTTTCATTGTAGCTCAGCAATTGGCAGATCAATTGGGACGCGAGGTACACCTAATTGATTTGAATCAGGCAAGTACAGTTCTGCAAGCCCAAGTAGTAGGGAAGGGCCAGGTCATTTTGGATAAAGAACCAAATCGACGGCAGGAGTATTTCATTTTGGTATTAAAAAAGTATGCTCGTTTAAATGAAGAACGGGCACCTATTTTGAATAAAATTAAAGAGAGAGGCAGTATCTATGCAAGATGATGTGAGTGTAAATAAGGCTCAGATTATAGAAAAATGCATCAAACGTATACAAGATGAATATGAAGGAACACCAGGCAATCTCCTGAATATAACCAAGCAGGATTCGATAATCTTAAACCTTCAAAGGGCCTGTGAAGCTGCGATTGCTTTGGCGATGCACTGGGTTGCGGAAAAGGGATGGGGAGTTCCGAATAATAGTCGTGATGCATTTAATTTCCTGGCCGAACGTGGAATATTGGAGGAAGAATTAACGAACAGACTAAAGTCTACGGTGGGATTTAGAAACATTGCAGTTCATGATTATCAGAAAATGAATTTGGATATCTTGCAGCAAATTATCGAGAACCACTTGGAGGATTTGCTTAATTTTGCTCAAATCATGTTAGAGAAGAACTAGGCCATACATTTCTTTTGGCCAAGCAGTGACATATTAGAGTCGCTGCTTTTTTATATTTTCAAACGGCGAAGTCAGTTTCAGTGAATATGTTGACTGGCTGGCGGACAATTACC
>JAAYCZ010000152.1 GCA_012729495.1 Syntrophomonadaceae bacterium
TCACTATATCCTCCCTACTGGACTAACAATTCTTCAAAATAGAGTCCGGTGACCTTTCCGCTGGTCAGGGTCGAATTTATTTCCGTCAGCAATTGCTGCTTCAGCGACTCAGTTCCCTGAGGACTGCACAAGGTTATGGCCCTGGTATTCCTAAGTACCTTTAAGATGCTATCCCTGACCCGGTAGGTAGTTTTCTCCAATTCTTTACCCACCGCAACTGAACTGTATTCCAGGGTTATGGTTGTTTTTAAATAGCGGTTTCCGCCGGCATCGGCCAAATTCACAGTAAAACTGGGCAAGGTAATACTCTTCATATTCTTGTTTTCTGATTGGGCGGCTAAGTTTTGCAAGCCCACATTGAAATACAGGCACACGCCAGCTGTTATGGCAATAACAGCGATTATGGCTAACAGCCACAACCGGGAAGATTTCCTGACCGGGTTTGTATTTTCTTCGGATTGAGCACTCATATATTTATTCGCTCCTTTTGCAATTTTGGTTCGATGCCGGAAGAAACACGGTGATGCTTCTTCCGTTCATCTAACCGATGCGGGTATTATCTCTTGATGTTAATCAATTCCTGCAGCATTTCATCGACGGTTCGAATCGATTTTGAATTGGCCTGGAAACCTCTTTGCGAGATTATCATATCCACAAATTCCTGGGCCAAATCGACGTTGGACATTTCCAGGGCGCATGCTATCAGGGTTCCGCGGTTGCTGCCCGGGGCAGCAACGTCAGTGGTTCCGGTTGCCGGGCTTTCAACATACATGTTTTCTCCCACCTTCAGCAGCCCCGCTGGGTTGGTAAACGTTGCCAGTCCAATTGGCCCTGCGGTTTGAGTGGTACCGCCATTATCTATATAGGAGATGGTTCCATCCGCAGCTATACTGATATTGCCGCCGTAATCACTAATATTAATGGCTTCGGAGGAGGAGTCGCAGACCAGCATCCCGTTGGCTGAATTCACCAGGTTGCCTTCGTTATCCAGTGAAAAAACGCCTGCACGGCTATAATATTCATTACCGTCTTTATCTTGCAATATGAAATAACCTTCACCCTGGATCATGAGATCAGTGCTGTTGCCGGTTGTAGCTGCGGCCCCCTGGCTATGGACGTTGTTGATTGTACCGACCAGAACCCCCAAGCCGATTTGTTGCGGGTTGGCTCCGCCGGTATTACCGCTGCCGCTGCCGGTGGCTGCTTGAGCGCTTCTAATCGTCTGATTCAGCATGTCCTGAAAAGTTACCTGCCCCTTTTTGTAACCGGTAGTATTTACATTGGCAATATTGTTGGCCAGGACATCCATTTTAACCTGGTGCACCTGCAATCCTGAAACTGCAGAATATAGTGAACGCATCATAATAATTTGACCTCCTCTAAATTAAAATTATTTGGTTGTGGCAGCTACAGGCTTCCTCAGAGAGGTCCGGCCTAAATAATAACTGCACTGTCAATATTGGTAAAGACATTGTCTTTCATCCTTTGTCCGTCCACAACGGTTTTAACCGTTCGGTTGGTGATGTTCACAATGAACACCATATCCTCCATGATTACGCATGATTCCCGGGCTCCCTTGATTTCAGCTTTATCCACCGCGTAATTCAGCTTGTCCATCTGTTGCTGATTGAGCTGAATGTTATTTTGCTCCAGCCTTTTTTGACAGTGGTTGCTGAATTTAACCGGGTCGGTGGCTAACTTTTGTTTTAAAATGTCTTTAAAACCAGTCCCGGACTCAACCCTGCCGCGCTCCGCTCCGGTTGTGCGGTCAGTAACCGGCGGTAAAACGGGATGATACTGATTAATTCTGTTCAAGCCATACTCACTTCGCATCACTTCCCCCTTCATGTATCCGGGTTATTGAACTCACCGGTATGCTGTTTCCGTTTATTTCGGCGTAAGGAATCGAATCCTTAATAATAATGGCTTCAACCCTGCCCTCGATATTGACCCCGTCTGATTGGGCCACCGCGTTTTTACCGATCAGCCCGGCCGATTGCATCAGTGCCATAGCGGCCAGGGAATCTGACATGCTCTGCAGTTGTTCCAGAGAATTAAACTGGGTCAGTTGCGCTATAAACTCTGTATTGTTGGTAGGATTGGTGGGATCCTGGCTTTGCAATTGTGCCGCCAGTATTTTTAGAAATCCATTTTTATCAATGGTTTTGGATGCTTCGCTGCTGACGCCGGCCGTAACCGGTGCTGCTGAATTAACCGCTGCTGTAGTCTCCATTTACACTCCCCCTATGCCAGGATATTTAGTATACCGGACCCTAAAGAACTCTGTTCCCGGCTGCCAATGCTGTCGTAGCTTTCCTGGTCTCTTAACAAATTGCCGGGTTTGCGTTCTTCTCTATATCTGCCGCCGGTCTGGCTTTCCTGCTTCTCCTGATTAGCTAAATCCACACTCATGGCATTTAACCTGATACCCTGTTGGTCGAGATTCTCTTTGATATTGTGCAGATTTGAATTAAGCAGGTTCAGGGTTTCCCCCGTATGGGCAATGATTCGAATCGACAGTGCACCCTCATTCATCTGCAGGAGCAGCTTGAGCTTTCCTAAATATTCCGGTTTGAGATTTATTTCCAGACTGGATATGCCGCTTTTGATTTGCCCCACCAGGTTGGATACGATAAAGTCCATTTGGGACTTTGACA
>JAAYCZ010000153.1 GCA_012729495.1 Syntrophomonadaceae bacterium
ATAAAGTGCAAAATAGTAAACGGTCAATATGAAGGAACTTCTTTCCAGATAAAGAAAGTCCGAACCCGATTCGGCGGCGCAAAAATAACCGAAGAATGGTCAAAGTTTACCAAGCCCAAATAATTGAATTTATTTTTTCCCTGCCTGTCATCGGGCAAGAATTTTTGTTTTCGTTTGGCGAAAAACGGATACAATGAAGGCACAGCAACGATTGTCAAATTAAAGCGCAAATTGGTTATTACCATAAAGTTGATATTCTTGCTATAATTTAAATGCAACGTGTAGTCTCGATGACGTAAATCCTGTTGTCGAGACTGCATTTTTTTACCCAGAATTATTTATCTGCTGATGCTGTTTGTAGTCTTACCGCAAGGAGGAATGTAAATGTTTAAGGTAAGCGATTATGTTGTTTATGGCGTAACGGGAGTATGCCGGATCACCGCTATCGGAAAAGACGAATATGCCGGCAACAATGATACCGAATACTACGTTTTGCATCCCGTTTACAACGATAAAATGACGATAAAGATACCTGTTAATAATACCAAAGTATCAATGCGGCCGATCCTTACCAAAGAAGAAGCTCTGTCCCTGATAGCTGGCATACCAGACGAAGAAACTATTTGGATAGAAGACAACCGGGAAAGAAGCGAACTATTCAAGACCATTCTGAAAAAAGGGACTTGCCGGGAATGGATAAAACTCATCAAAACTCTGTATTTGGAAAAAGAATCTCGCTTGGCCACCGGTAAAAACCTGACCAGCACAGATGAAGAAATCATGCGGGCAGCCGAAAAACACTTGCATGAAGAATTTGCCATCGCATTGAATATATCTCCCGATGAGGTTCCTCCATATATTCTTGAACATATCCCAAACCCGCAAGACAATAATGCTTAGTCATAAAATCAACAGCTCTTGCAGCCTGTAGTTTGTTTTTTTGCATACCCTCAACTATTATGGTCAATTGGTTAATCATACGAAACACACTACTATACCAACTGCGGCGGATTCAACGCCGCAGTTGGTACAACTCTGCGCGATGTTATTAAGCGGGCACTGCCAAACATGGGATGAGATTTTTTTATTGCCCGCCATTGTGTAGGGCATATGGCAATCGGCGCAAGCCACCCCGGGTGATTGATGGGTACTCCCATAAATGTTTTATATTCTGCATGGCGGGCTTTCACCAAATTCGATCCGGTGATGGGATGCACCATCCAGTAAATTTCTCTTCATCGTAATACTCCAGGATCTGCGAAGCTGTAAAACCTTTATCCCACGGGAAAGAACGTTGTTTCCTTATTGATGTCTATATATTGCTCTTGAATGTCTTCCTGTACATATATCGGAGAGAAAGGATTGGGCTTTTCCACATCATTCTCGGGCCGGAATATTGCATAACTTCTTTTATCCTGGCTCTCATTTCCGGTTTATAACAATGAACTGTACATTTCGAACATACCGGCTTATTATCGCCGTAAAAACATTTGTCAATGCGCTGCTCGGCATATTTAAACAACTTCATGCAATTATCGCAAAGTTCATCCTTTTTAGTGTTGTGCTGATCATGGCAATACATCATTATCATTTTTTGTATGGTTTTTATTTCCAAGTGTCTTGAAAAAGCCATATCTCCTCCATTACCATCAATGCACTCAAATTAACCGGTCATTCATTTAAAATGATTTTTCGTATTCGGAGACCCCATCCTCGGTGGTTTTGTGTGTGAACCCCATTCTTTTCAGTACTTTGATCATTGATCGGTTTTCCGCCAGTACCGAGGCAGTAAAACCAATCAAACCGTTCTTCTGGGCTACATAAGTCAAATGGGTCAGCAATATCGAGGCGATTCCATTGTTTTGATAATCATCACTGGTAGCAAAGCTGACCTCTGCCGAATAATTAGTTTCGTTAAGGAAATATTGCCCCAGACCGATGATTTTTTCATTTTCCTCCTGCTGGTCTATGGCGACGATCGAAACCCCTTTGGCGTTATCAACGGTGATGATTTCCTGTAGGCTTTCATGGGGAACATATTTGCGCGGAGTAAAGAACCTTAAATACAGGCTCTTGTCGGAAAGCGTATTAAAGAAATCTCTCAGTCTTTGTTCATCACTGATTCTAATCGGCCTTAACAGGATATCCAATCCGGTCTTGGTTTCCCTGAGCGCTTCGTATTCTTCCATGTATTTGCCGCGGGGACCGGGTACGAATTTCTGGTCTTTAAAAATCAGATTCAGCTTTTTGGCCTCTTCGATCAGCCATGGTCTGAAATCGGGGTGGGCAATAGCGATCAATTCCATAGCCCTCTCCCGCAAATTTTTTCCATGCAGATAGGCAATTCCGTATTCGGTAACGACATATTGGACATCGGCACGGTGCAAGCTTACGCCGGAGCCTTCCAGCAGATTGGGCACGATCTTGGAAACCGTGCCATTCTTGGCTGTAGACTTCATGGCCACAATCGTCTTGCCTCTCTTGGTCAAGGGGGTAGCCCGCATAAAATTGGCAAATCCGCTGATACCGCTGTAAAAAACCGTACCCAATGATTCCGTTGAAGCCTGACCGGTAAGGTCGATCTGCAAAACGGTATTGATCGCCGTCATGTTGTCGTGCTGGGCAATCGTAGTCAGATTGTCAACATAATCGATCCTTCTCAGCTCTACCGCGGGATTATTGTTAATAAAATCATAGGTTTCTTTCCTGCCCAAACAGTAGGTTCCGATGGTTTTTCCCCGGTTGATGCTTTTCCGGCTGTTGTCAATGACTCCTTGTTTCATTAATTGAATGATCCCATCGGTTAAGAGCTCGGAATGTACGCCCAGGTTCTTTTTATCGCTGAGGCTGGGCAATATGGAAAAGGGAATATTTCCATAGCCGATTTGAATGGTGTCTCCGTCCTGCACCAGACTGGCAACGTATTTGCCAATCTGGGATACGACTTCACTTTCTTCCCGGGGATCGTATTCCGGCAGGGGTTCATCAAAAGGGATCATAAAGTCAATGTCATTGATATGGATGAACCCGTCTCCATGAACCTTGGGCATGTAGGAATTCACCTGGGCAATAACCAGACCGGCATTTTCCACTGCGGTTTTGGCAACATCAACGCTAACCCCCAGATTAACGTAACCATGCTCATCCGGCAAAGACACTTGAATTAGGGCTATATCAACGGGAAACCTTTTGCGATCAAACAACTCCGGTATCCTGGAGGTAAAAACAGGAGTAAAATCTGCGTCTCCGTTATTGATGGCATCCCGGTTGGGATCGCCAATAAAAAATGAACTGATCCTAAAATTCCGTTTGTACTTTTCCAGAAAATAGTTGCGATCATCAAAAACCGTCCAGACATAATATATGTCTGCATCAAAAAAAGCCTTGGGATTATTGATCAAAAAATCCATCAATGATCTGACCAAGTGTCTTGGTTCTCCAGCGGCAGTCCCGATAAAAATTTTATTGCCGCGGTGGATATTTTTAAAAACCATGTCCACGGGCGCAAACTTCTCCGGATAAAGATTTTGAAGCTCATCCATTATGCTGTCTCTTTCACATCTGTTCACTTAATACTCCCCTTCCTGCGATAGAGTCGTTATAAATGATTGTTGCAAACTGCGGTTTCATCTGCATGGAAATTAAACGGTAACCACTTTTCTTAGGAAAAAGAATCGATTAGTATTTAATTCTGCGCTGAACGCTTGTGCTGGTCAAACATTTCCTTTACTGACCACAGGTTAATAAAGGAATTGTAACCCCACCACATGGAGGTCATCCCATTCGAGTTGATTAACGAAAAATACAAACATATTATTCCCAGAATTAAGAATACCAACCAAGGCCAGGTTCCAAACCATTTCTCCAGCTTGACGATTAAAATGTGATATATCCCGATGGTTGCAAAAACATAGATGCCAAAAATAATACCAATATAGGTCATCAGCTTTTCTCCAATTGTATAAGTTTTGTATTATTATAGCATTTTTTATGTATCTGATATTATGACTTATTTCATGATTTTCTGAACATGGTCTTGACGAAAAGCGCTCATATACATCTATACTGTTATAAAGGATCGAATAAATCGGCAGGTGAAATAAAAAAGCTGTGCACAAGCTCAATTACAATTGCCGCAACAGCATTCACTGAACCGATTAAGTTGGAGGGATTAATATGGAGGATATTCTTACCAAGTTCAGGGACTATTGTGAGAGGCCTTACGAAAGGGCTGCGCAAATAAAAGCAACCCGCAACACCAAAATTATTGGGTGTCTTCCCATGTATTTCCCGGAAGAGATCATCCACGCGGCTGGAGCACTGCCGGTTACTCTATTCGGAAGTGACGAGCCAATCACCCTGGGGGACGGACATATGATGACCAATGCCTGTGATCAGGTGCGCAGTTCATTTGACAGTCTATTGAAGGGGAAATACGATTTCCTGGATGGGATTGCGGCTATCTATATATGCGACCAGGTCAGATTCTATTTGGAAGTATGGCAGCTGGATCATCCCGTCGATTTTTTCCATCAGATGTGGCGTCCCTATAAGCTGGACAGCTCCACCCAGGTTTTTTTCCGCAGTGAATTGGAAAGGTTGATTTCCAGTCTGGAAGAATTCACGGGATCCAAAATCACTGTCGAAAAACTGCAGGCAAGTATTCGACTATATAATGAATCACGGGCCATGATGCGCAAGCTGAATGACTTAAGAAAAGACCGCCCTGGGATCATAACTGCTGCCGATATGGCACGTATCGTTGCTTCCAGCATGTTTATCCCCAGAGAAGAACACAATGAATTATTAGGACAGCTACTCACCAAACTCGAACAGAAGGAAATCCCCGCGGGCAAAAAACAGCGCATCATCGCCGTCGGGCATCCCTGCTCCATGCCGGAAACGGAAGCGTTGGATCTTATTGAAGAAAATGGAATGGTCATTGTGAATGACGATTTCTTTACCGGCGGCAGATATTTCAGCAAGGATGTTGCAGCCAGCGGAGATCCGATTGACGCTTTTATTGATTTCTATGCCAACGCTATTCCCTGTACGACTTATCACTATGCCGACATTTGGATCAAGCCCGACAAGAATTACTCCCCCTATGCCGACTATGTGATTAGTCTGATGAAAGACGGTCAGGCCAAGGGTGTCGTGGTGTTAAAAGAGATGTACTGTGATCCATATGATATGGAATTCGTTTTAATGAAAAACCGTTTTGAAGAAGAAGGTATCCCATATATATCAATCAGTTCCGGTTCCTTGGAAGCGATCCGTACCAGAGTTCAGGCCTTTGAAGAAACGTTACGATTTGTTTAGCGGAGGTTTTTAACATGATTACTGCCGGTATTGATATTGGCTCTACCACGACAAAAGCCGTCGTTCTTAAAGATGGAGACAGTTTTTCTTATGCACTGCAGCCTACCGGAATCGACATAGGCTCGGTCAGCCGCCAGGTTCTCACCCAGGCCTGTGAGAAGGCTGGTCTCAAGTTCGAGGATCCGGACCGCATTGTAGCTACCGGTTACGGACGGATCAGCATCCCCTTTGCCACCACAACGATAACGGAGATCACCTGCAATGCATACGGTGTCCATCATTTGTTTCCCAATGCCTCCCTGGTGGTCGATATTGGGGGACAGGACAGTAAAGTCATCAAGATAGATAAAAATGGCCGGGTAATACAGTTTGCCATGAATGACAAATGTGCAGCCGGCACCGGTAAATTTCTCGAAGTAGCCGCCCAGACGCTAGGTGTACCGGTAAGTGAGATCGGCGATATCTCACAGCAATCGAAAAACAAAGTACCTATCAGCAGTACCTGTACAGTCTTTGCCCAAACCGAAATCGTATCCTTGATTGCCCGCCAGACCAACAAGGAAGATATCGCCGCCGGGCTGCATGAATCGATCGTCAGCCGGGTATTCGGACTAATCAGCTCGGTCAATCCGGATCCCAAGGCGGAGGTTGTTTTGACCGGAGGAGTAGCCAAAAACGCAGCCATCGTGCAATTGTTGGAACGAATGCTGGGACGCAAGATCTATGTCCCGGAGGATCCACAGATCGTAACCGCACTGGGTGCAGCCCTTTTGGCCCGGCAATGGGAAGATTAAAAATAAGAATTAACAAAATATTTAAGCCTTTGGGTAATGAAAAGTTAGGAGGCAAGAAGCATGGCAGAAGAATATAAACTGGTTCGAAGATTAGAAGGCCAGAAACGTCTGGCAGGAATGATTATGGCGCATTATGGAAGCGCACTTGAGATAGAGAAAACCAAATCCAAGCCGATCGCCTGGGTATCCGCCGGAACTCCCGCTGAGATCCTGTGGGCGATGGATTTTTGTGTACAGTTTCCCGAGGCCTACGCAGCCACCTGCGGTGCCAGGCATATCGCTCATACCCACGTCGAAATTACGGAACAACGCGGCTATGAACATCATCTGTGCACCTATTGCCGCAACAGTCTGGGGGCTACCATGGCCCAGCAGGAAGGGCTGTCGGAATTTTCAGAGCTGGCCCGTCCCGACTTTCTGCTGGTTTCCAACGGCAGCTGCATTCTGGTAACCAAATGGTGGGAACATCTGAGCCAGCTCTGGAACATCCCGCTGTTCAATATAGATTGCCCGCTGGTTATCCCCGCCTACGATACAAAACATCTCGTTGATCATGTCAAACGCCAGTGTTTGGACCTGATCACTTTCCTGGAAGAGTTTACCGGCAAAAAGTTTGATTACGACCGCCTGCAGGAAATCGTTGCCAATGGCAAACGCAGTTCCGATTATTATATAGCCATGCTGCAGGCCAATAAGCATGATCCGGTGCCGGCCACATTTTTTGATATCATGGGGCACAACTTCCCCAACCTGGCTTTGCGCTATCTGCCCGAAACGGCTGAGCATTATCGCTTGATGACCGAAGAATTGAATCAGCGCATCGCAGACAAAATCGTCCCCATGTCCAATATCAAGTATCGTATTTATTGGGATGGCATCCCCTACTGGTTTGCCATCCGGGAACTGTCAGAAAAACTGGAAAGCCTGGGACTTTGCCTGGTCACCAGCGGCTATTTTGACCTGTTTTCCTTTGATTGTCTTGATCCGGCCCGTCCCTTGGACAGTGTAGCAGAAGGCGTGGCTACCATGATTCTGAACCATAACGTTAGCTACAAAGCGAAAATAACTGAGAATATCTTCCGCGATTATAATCTGGAAGGCGGAATTTTTGCCTATGCTCAAAGCTGCAAACCCTTCTCCATTACCATGCGCTACATCGCCGAGCACGTGCAAAAAACACTGGATGTGCCGGTAACCATCATTGAAGGCGACCTGGTGGATGAGACGTTCTATGATGGAGAGAGAAACAATATGAAGCTGCAGGCGCTGGCGGAAACGCTGGCTGCCAGGAAAGGTTAAAGCAACCCGTTTTAAAAATCCGAAACCATTAAAGGAGCCTTCAATAGGCTCCTTTCAGACTGTAGATAAAGTATAAAATCAACAGAGCGAGCAAAAAAGGCGAAGAGCAAGGCTTGCAAAACGCCCGTGATTGAGGCGGCTTAAGGTTTGGGGACACACCCCTTAGGGGGAATGTCCCCGTAACAAGTACGCCGATTGAACGGACTTTTTGCACTTTACAGCATAAGTGCAACCAGGGCTTCTGACTGCGCCTGCGGCTTGTCACAAGCCCGGTTTTCTTTATATAACGCAGCTATTCGCCTTTTTTGACGCTCTGAAAGGAGTGGCCCGGTATAACGTTATTTATGAATTCCATAAGTTCTATTGGCATTCTGAACAAAGATGATCCCATTGCCGGGTTCATCAATTTTTAGATGGTCTCTTACCATGGAAATGATGGCTTCGGTCTTATCAGCTTCGGACAGTATAATGACAACCTCTTTCTCTGGTTCAATATCCATTGCAAACATTTTACTGGTTTCATGAATTCCCGATCCTCTGGCATTAATGATCGTACCGCCTTTTGATCCTGCCTTGGTCGCTGCAGCAATAACCTCCTCGGCCTTTCCCCGATCTACAATTACGGTAATAATATGATACATGATATTATCTGCCCCGCTTTCTTCCTCTAAACTTTTGCACTGCATAGTCTTGGTGCCAAAAATACCGCAAATTGTTGTTGTAAAGGCGATGCCATGATTGGGTTTGTGAAATTCAAACTCTTTGTTAAGCTTTTCCAAAACACGATAAGCACTTTCCTTTTCCGCTGCCAGATGAACGATTTCTTTTCTTATATCGGTAATGCCAATATAATTTAAAAGGCGGTTGTTCACGGTTCCCTTGCCTAAAATAATCGTTCCACCGGAAATGCCATGGCGCTTCGCCGCTTTGATTAGTTTGCTGCCTAAACCATAATTGACAATGACACGAATTAATTCGATATTAGATGCCTCGGCTCTACTGTTCATTGTCATTTAAGCCTCCTTTTTTCGTTCTGATTTTAAAAATGAAACCCAGGATTTGCACTGCTATTAAGGGCATCATGGTCACCGTAGCAATTACACCAAATCCATCGAGTAAAACGTTCGCCCCTTCTATGGCCTCAGCAACCCCTTGGGTGAAGGCCAGAATAAAGGTAGCCGTCATCGGTCCCGATGATACTCCACCGGAATCAAAAGCCATACCTACAAACAATTTGGGAATAAAATAAGTCATAGCAACGGCAAAGAAATAACCCGGCAATAAATAATGCCATAATTGTATTTGCGGAATCAGGATGCGTATTATAGACAAAGTAACCGCCAGCGCTACCCCCAAAGCCAAAGCAACCATGACTGCTTTTCTGTTTACATAACCGCTGGTAACCTCCTCAATTTGGTGGGTTAATACGTTAACCGTCGGTTCAGCAAGGATAGTAACCATACCTATAATAAACCCTGCCAGGATAACATACCAGTGATTATCAATAGCAGCCATTTTATAGCCGACGATACTTCCAACCTCCATAAAACCCGTGTTTACACCTAATAAAAAGAGTACCAGCCCTATAAAGGTAAACAGTATCCCGAACAAAACCCTGCGTAATGCCGGTCTGGTTAATTTAAAAGCAGTTTTTTGGAATACAAGAAAAATAATTAATATGGGAGCCAGGGCAATAACGATTTCTCCTGCTATGAAGGGGAGATTTAGCAGAAATGGTGTAATAATCGATGTCGATAGTGTTTCCGTGGCCGGCAGCGCACCCGTGATCTTATCTGTTTTGGCCAGGATACTCATAATCATTATAGATATAATTGGGCCGGTACAGACAATCGCCAGCAAGCCGAAACTATCTTCTTCGGAAGATTTACTATCTTTTTTCAGCTGCGACACACCCCGGGCAAGGGCCAGGATAAATGGAATCATCAACGCTCCGGTCGTTGCTCCTGAAGCATCGAAAGCAATCGCTATAAATTCCGGAGAGGAAAATAAAGCCAGGGCAAAAATAATCCCATATAAAACAGTCAAAGCCTTATATAACGGAAAATTATATACGATTCTGGCAAGGCCAACCGAAAGCAACATTGCAATCCCTATGGATACTACAACCACAATATTTCTTTTGGCAATCAACCCTGAGGTAACGGCATCTACCTGACCGGCCAGGATATGCAGGCCAGGCTCGGCAATAGAAATAAAGAACCCCAGCAACAATCCGGCTATAACTACAATCACTATTTTATTTGATCTCACGATAGCGCTCCCCATCATATTGCCTATCGGAGTAATGCCTATATCAACCCCCAATAAAAAAACTGTCAACCCGATAATGATCAAGACCGCACCGAATACAAATCTCATAAGCAGTGGGGTATCAATCGGAGTTAAAGTAAAATTTAGAAAAACTACAATTGCTGTGATTGGTAAAACGGAATATAAAACTTCAATTAGCTTAGATATAATTACACTCAAACAATCCTTCTCCTTTCAGGAAGCATGGGGACGGTTCGAGACCACTGAAAAAGTCCCATAAAACACGAAAAGCATCCCACCTAAAGTATAAACCGGAGGGGGGAATGCTTTTTTTGTTAGTTAAAACAACCTTAAACAAGGCAGTTTCTATAATGCATTATACCAAATGATTCTCGATAATCACATCCTCAAACAGATTAATTCCACGATTTCACTTAGCTTCCTTTCACTTAGTTTTGTCAATGTTCTCACAGCTGACAGATATTGCACGAACTTATATTTTCTCTTCCCACCAGCCAAAAGCAATTCTGGCCATTGCCAGGCCCGAACTTGTTTTCTCTAATAACAAAGCAAACGACCCTCCCGGTGAAAATATATACTTGCCATCTTCTTCGCCCACAATCGTGCTAAGCGGGGGAACTTCCCGATTAAAGACATTAACCCCGCCGGTCAGTAGTAGTTTGGTGGATTCTTCATACTTCAGATTCACCTTTGGACGGGGAAGCGGTTTAATACTGGTATTGGAGGGACTTACTTTGGTTGCCGTTTCACCCTCGCCGGGCAGGCTCGCATTCAACCATATTTTTGCGGTAAAGGGCTCAGCGGACAAATTGGTAACCGTAAAAACATTCGCATACAGCTTAACCCCTGAATCCAAAGGATTAATCAATGCCCCCCAAGAGTATTTCCCGTTTCCTAAAGTTAACATTTCCGTCTGTCCTAAAAAATACTTGCCTTCAACTGATTTCGCAAATGAGTTGGGCAAACTGACCACCTGGGGTATACGGTACTTAACTCTGGTTTTTTTGGTTTTTGTTGCCATAACCCGTCTCCTCTCAGGTTTTAGTCTATATTATGCAGCTATTTGGATTATGTTAAAGAAAAGCTGTTGCGGGGATAAATGGCATCATTTTGCTATATGGGCGATTCTCTTAAAATTTCCATAAATAATTTTTCTCATACTAAGACATGCTAAGAAAAAATAACTAAGGAGCAAGATATGGATAACAAAAGAGCTAACGAAATATTTGATTCACTGGGGGTTATTGAAGTATTTTATCAGGGTTCTCCGGTATGGATCGAGAAGATTGATGCTAATCGAGTTCAAGTTCAGGACATGAGAACGAATCAACGTTTTGAAGTGCCGGTTTATGATCTGGTTGAAGGATAATAAAAACGTTAATTTCCTATGAATTCTACAAAAAGCATGGGCCCGGGAAGAATCATCCCCACTGGACACTTGACCTTCAATTTAAACCAGTAATTATTATCCCCTTTCCCTCAATCAACTGATAGTATAAATATATATTCTCCCCCTTCTTTCGATGCCAGCATGATATTTTGCTGTACGGAAATTTAAATATATAACCTCATAGTTCGATCCTCCACTGCTGACCTCGCTTCTTCTTAACTGCACTCATTCCTTATTGACGATTTTCGTTCCGTAATAAGGAACAAGCTTCTACGATGATGTACTTTTTCAAATAGTCTTCCCGGCTTGTTTCCAGTCTAGCATGTATCTTCAAGCATCAACCCCAAGTAGTAAAATATCCTCATATTCTTTACTTCCGATTAAATAATCATAAGGAATAGAGGATAATTATTGGTATTGTCTGATATAGTGATTCCGATTAATGGTATAATGTCGTATTAATACCAATAATTTAATGAAGGATGTGACATCTTGGAGCCGTTAGAAATAATTCGAGCTTTCTACTTGGGCATCGGTCTGCTATTCCTTGTAACTTTACTTTTTTGGTGGCTTTGGAATATTACTATGCCACAGGTATTCAATCTTAAAAAAATTACGTTTTGGCAAGCCTTCAGACTTCTATTGATAGCAGGAATACTTATGGGGGCAACACATATCAATATTAATTTGTAAGCTAGTTAAAAATGAGCATCTTTTCTTTGTTGCAAAGTTATACATGACGTGTATTACCTAAAATCAGTATGGTTCCCGTTTTTATCCAATGGAGTATATGCTATCTGAGGATTATAATATGCACCCAATCAAAAAGGCCACATTAATGGTTGGCGGTTATGATTAATGAGAACCTCGAAAAAGGAAAAACAATATTCTACAATTGCCAGCATCAATCATAGCATGTACAGTAAGCCAATAAAAGAGCACCCATATCAATTGAAAGGCAAAATAAAGAACGAACACTGGGTTGATTGGCTTTTTAGAAACTTGTTTGATACAAAGATCTTTAGACATAAAGCAGCAGGTCTGAAAAATGGTTTAAATCGTAGGTGGCCAGTCCATCCCGGGCCGCAGCGCCGATAGCCGCACAATCCATGTGGGCAGCCGCAGCGGCTTTTACACCGGCTTTGGAGTCCTCGACCACCAAACAAAATTGCGGTTCGATACCCAAATAGTCACTCGCTTTCAAAAACACTTCCGGATCCGGTTTGGAGCGGATGATGTTCGTGCCGTCGGAAATCGCATCAAAGTAATTTTCCAATCCGATCTGTTTTAAAATTAATTGAGCATTTTTGCTGGAAGAACCGATGGCGATTTTAATCCCTCGGGCTTTAATCAGATCCATGGTTTTTTTAACATCCGGACTAAGATCTTGGGCAGACATGTTTTTCAGCAAATCACGATACAGCGTATTTTTTCGTTCAGCCAATTCCTTTTTGGCTTCCTCTGAAAATTCCCCGCTCCGGGATCCCAGCAGAATCTCCAGGCTTTCCATCCGGCCAATGCCCCGGAGACGATTATTTGCCGTTTCATCAAAATGTACCCCGATTTCCTCGGCAATTTCTTTCCAGGCTAAATAGTGACTATGATCCGTACTGCAAATGACACCATCCAGGTCAAAAATAACGGCTTGATATTTCATCGCTCTCCTCCCCCTCTATTTGTCATCTGCGCTTAGTGACGGTCTGTCGATAAAAAGCATATCTTTCAATAAATACTCTTTGCCGTAGACGGTTATTTTCTTTGCATCGCCATTTTCCAGGCTGATAACACACTGCTCCTTCCCGACATGAACCCTGATTCGGCTGCCCTCAAAGGACAGCTTGAAGCAGTATCCGGCCCATTGGCCGGGCAGAATCGGCGCTATGGATATCCCTTGTTCTTTGAGACGAAAACCGCCGAACCCGTAAACGACCGCCAAATAATTGCCCCCCATATTGGCGACATGAATACCGTTCGCGGTATTACCATGCCTGTCGGTCAGATCCAATTTAGCAGTAAGTTCGTAATAGGCGTAGGCCTTGTCTGCCATTCCCAGCCGGGCGGCCATGAGGCTGAATATACAGTAAGAAAGAGAAGAATCGTGAGTCGTTATCTTTTCATAATAATGGAACGAATTGAACATGGTTTCTTCCGACTGGGCATCTTCCATGATAAAATGGGCCATGATCGTATCCGCTTGTTTGCATATTTGGTGGCGGTATAAGTGTAAAGGATGATAATGGAGTAATAAAGGAAATTTATTTTTGGGAATCGTGGCCAGATCCCATTTTCTTTTTTGCAGAAAAGAGTCATCCTGAGGATTAATTTTTAGTTTCTCATCATAAGGCAAATACATATTGTCTGCCGCCTTTTGAAAATCAGCCATCTCCTCTTCTTTTAAATCCAACTTTGCTTTTAAAGCATCGAAACCGGCGGATGTTTTAAGCAGTTGATAAATTTTTACGGCCCAGCGCAGGTTGTATTGGGCCACAATGTTGGTATAGTAGTTATTATTCACAATACAGGTATATTCGTCCGGACCGGTCACATCATTAATGTGGAATTTACCCTCATAAAAATTTCCGGTTTCCATCCATAAGCGGGCCGTTTCCCAAAGCATTTCCGCACCTTTTTCCTGCATGAAAGCCAGATCTTTGGTGGCCAGATAATAAGCGACAACGGCATAAGCAATATCGCCGTTAATATGGTACTGGGCGGAACCGGACGGGAAATAGCCGGAGCATTCCCGGCCCATGATGGTGCGCCAGGGATAAAGCGCCCCCCGGCGGTGTCCTAGAATACGGGCATTTTCTCTGGCCAGATCCAGGGTTGCATAACGGTTTTCAAGCAGATTCCTGGTCAGGGTTGGGTTTGTAACCGTGAAAAAAGGTTGAATATACATCTCGGAGTCCCAGAAGTAATGTCCCTCATAGCCGTCCCCGCTCAACCCTTTGGGGGCGATGTTGCAATAGCGATCCTTGCCGATGGCCTGAATCAATTGATAGAGGCTGTAGCGGGTGGCCCTATTCAATTCGGGATCCCCATCAATTTGTATAAGGCAGTTCTCCCAGTAAGCTGCCAGGTATTCTTCCTGTTTTTTATATAAATCAACCAAGGGAACGGCAAAGGCTTTAGCCATTTCCAGCTCAGCTTGCTTTTTGGCATTCTCGTAGCGTATCGTATCACAGAAAACAGCATATTTGATTAGTTTGATTTTTTCCCCTTGGATCGCTTCGGTTTCAAACTGACAGATAGCGTGATAACCATTGATGAGAAATTCCTGCCGGTGTTCCTGCAGCAAAATGTTTTTCACACAACTGCATACTTCCAGGCCGGACCGCGAAGTGACCGAGGTAATATAGGATTCCCCCTCCTTGATTTCACACATCAAAGGAGTCAAATGTTGCATGGGTTCACAGGCCATGCGGGGATCATCCGGGTCTACATAGTTTAAAACCTCCCCGTTATGACCTGACTCGATCAGGACCTCCCCCGAAAAGTTAAGCGGCAGCACTTCGTATTCAATCGTAAACAGTGACAGCTGATCAAACGAAGCCATGCGAGTAACGGTTAACTCCAGCTCTTTGCCTTGCGGGGAACGCCAGACAACCTTCCGGACGGTTATCCCTTTATCCATGTCCAGCCATAGCCTACTGCTCAGTACAGTGCCGCTGAACATACTGAACGGCTCATTATCGATAAATAACTTGATGGCCTGGGTATCCGCGATGTTTAACATGGTCTGTTTTTCGTTGACCAGTCCATAGAGATTTTCAGCCTGTTTCATGGGCGTGAAATCATAAAAACCGTTAATATACTGGCTGCGTACAAAATTATATTCTTGCGGATACCCTTCCTCAAAGTTGTAACGAACCCCGATATAGCCGTTGGCATTGTGAAAAAGGGCTTCATTCAAGGATATATGGTACTCGTCCAATGGAATGTCATTGATTTCATAAACCGTTTCAGTGGTAGCCATAATTCTTCCTTTCAATTATTCTTTCTTTAAATGATTACTGATATCGGCAAATTTTTTTAGCAAAAGCCGCATTGACTGCCAGGATTTCAGGAAGTAAGCGGCATTGGTATTTCCCAAGCCTATTTTGACCGTGTAGGCATCCTGCGGAAGGGAAGAGAATAAATCTTCATCAGTATAATCATCCCCCACCGCGAAAATAAAATCATAGTCCTGATTCTGAGTAAAGGCGGCCGCACCAAATCCTTTATTGACTCGGTTGTCCTTAACTTCCAATACTTTATTGCCTTCCTGGAGACCAAGGGTTTCAGATTGAATGATCGAGCGAAGTGTTTCCCTTACTTCACTTAATTTGACCGCGATCATGTCGGGATCACTTTGTCGATAATGCCAGGCCAGGGAATAGTCTTTTTCTTCGATTAAGGATCCCGGTATCCGGTCGGTATATAATTCCATAATATGACGGATCGGATCTTTCCAGTCATTATCCAGGGATGTGGTCATAATCCACTCCTGCCCGGGGTAACGAAGCCATAATCCATGCGAGGCTATGATATACAGATTTAGATTTTGAAACCATTCTTCCAAATCATACCTTTCTCTTCCGGAGATAATCACAACGGTATTGCGGGGATCGTTAACCAGTACCTCCAATAACTGTATCAGTTCTTCATCCGGCCTGGCCTGATCAGGCTGGGGGCAAAATCCAACCAAAGTCCCGTCATAATCCAAAAACAGAACTCGCTTATTGGCATTTTGATAGGCATTTTCAATCAGATGACTGTCTTTCTCAATACTTCTTTGCATTATGGTCTGCTTTGATTCCGAAACGGTACGCTGCAGCGCATGTAAGAATTCACTGGCCCAAAAATCTACATTGTAGCGTCGCAGCCGGCGGTGCATCATCTTATTTCTGGCTATTTTTTCTTCCCGGGGCATATCCAGTGCCGTCTTTAGCCCGCTCGCGATGGCATTGTAATCATTGGCATTGACAATCACTGCCTCTCCTAATTCGCTGGCCGCACCGGCCGTTTCACTAATTACAACCATACCTTCATAATCAGTCCGGGCGGCGATATATTCTTTGCACACCAGATTCATTCCATCTCGCAGGGGGGTCACCAATAACACGTCTGAATGCCGGTAAAGCGCAATTAAGCTTTCCTGGGAAAACGAACGGAAAAAAAACCAAACCGGCATCCAAGTGAATGTTCCAAAATTTCCGTTGATCGAACTGACCAATTCAGTAATTTCTTTTCTTAAATCATCATAGATATCGACCTCTACTCTTGAGGGAGCGACGATTAAATTAAATCTGACTTTTTCCCGGTATTCCGGATAATGGGTCAGGAAGCGGCCAAAAGCTTTCAGCCTTTCCGGGATGCCTTTGGTATAATCCAGGCGGTCTACCGATAAAATGATCTTCATATCTTTTGTCTTTTCAATAATCTCCCTGGCCTCTTCCTGAAAAGAATTGTCTTCGTGTTTCTGGGTAAAGAACTGGTAATCAATCCCCATGGGAAAGGCATCTGCTTGAACGTAGCGATCTTCATAGCTAATCCGGTTCATCGTATTTTCCAGACCCAGCAAGTGCCGCGTGCTGCTTAGAAAATGCCGAGTATATTCGAAGGTGTGGAATCCGATCAAGTCTGCTCCTAATAGTCCCCGCAGAATCTCTTCCCGCCAAATGAGCAAGCGGAAGATTTCAGACGAAGGAAAAGGAATATGAAGAAAAAATCCGACCTGGGTATCGGGAAATTGCTCTTTAATCATTTTTGGCAGTAACATCAACTGATAATCATGAACCCAAATAATATCGTTTTCACCAATCACAGTCGCAACGGTCTTGAAAAATTTCTCATTTACCTGTCGATATGCTTCCCAGGTCTCGATGTCATATTTTGTTTTACCTGCAAAATAATGAAATAACGGCCAGATCGTTTCATTGCAAAACCCGTTATAATAGCGGTCAATTTCTTTCTCGGTGAGAAAAACCGGCCGGCACTGGTAAGTGTTTTGGAGTTCATTCTGAATGGCTTTTTTCTCTGCTGGCGTGATTTCTTCATCCGCTATCCCCGGCCAACCCACCCAAATACTGTCCGTTTGGGCATGATAGTTTTTTAAACCGGTAGCAAGTCCCCCGATACTCTTCTGATAGGTAAGAAATCCGTTGATTTTTTGGGCAGTTGTCGGCAGACGATTGGAAATAAGGATTAATTTACTCATCACTCTCCTCCTCTCCGGGGCAAACAAATCTCCCTCTCCCTGTTTAGAGGTCATCCGTGTGGTAAGCCTTCACCGCTATCTCCCCTCTTATCCCCCGCTCTTCATCACGATAAAAAAGCCCCTTCGTGCTGTAGACATCTCTGCTTATTTTTCATGATGTAAACCGGTTCGCATTATTTATGCCATAATTTAGAATTTCATTTTATTCATTTCTCCAATCAGAGCCGGGTAATACTTTGGCAAGCTTCTCACGGCAAAAGTATATACCTATTTTATCAATTAATTGGTACGACTTCCAGTTGGTGCTGATGTGTTAACCTAAAAAGGCCAAAAACTGACGAAATTGTCGGGCCAGGAAATGCCGTATACAAAGACTCTCTCAAAAAGAAAGCCAACGGCGCTGCGGGTAACTCATGCAGCAGCATAAGCACCAGCAGCGCCGTCCAACCAATTTTATGGTTGTGATAACAGCTTTTGCTTTAATGAAATCCCCTTCCCCGGATAATTCTTGGGAGCAAGGAAAAAAATCCTGCTCCTGCTGCATTAAACATTACAAACAGTCAATCGTTGCCCTTACTCTTTGAGGATGTTATACAGAAGCTGTGCAAGCTCTGCCCTGACCGCCATTCCCTGCGGGTCAAAAAGGTTGTTTCCCTTCCCTTTTACCCAACCATAAGCGGAAACGTTGGTCACTGCCTCCCGGGCCCAATTCGACACCTGACTGTGATCAGCATACGTTAAAGTTCCTTTGGTTTCAATGATTTGGTTGCTGCTTCTCAGGTAGTTGTAAAGAATCATGATCATTTCTTCGCGGGTAATGGACCGATCCGGCTCAAACCGGTTCTCTCCCACGCCCTGGGCCAGACCCAACTGTTTGGCTGCAGCTAAAAATCCCGTGTACCAATTATCACCTGCATCAGCGTAGTTGTCACCGCTTCGTTCATCAATCCCAAAGGCACGGCACAACATGGTGATGAACTCTGCTCGGGTAACAACTTTATGGGGAGCGAAGTCGGTTTCGGAAATTCCTTTGGCAATCCCCTTTTCTGCGAGAAAGAGAACCGCTTCGTAGAACCAATCGTTTTTCTGAACATCGCTAAAGGAGAGTTCAAATGCAGGAACAGCAACTTCCTGAGGCGGATTGACATCGCCCTTACCTCGGTTGGCAGCATTTCCGGCGGCCCCCCCCGTGCCGGCAGGCAGCACCTTCACCAAAATCCTCTGCCGGATATTCTGCTCCTCGGTTCTGGCCATAATGGTGGCAATCCCTTCCGCAAGTCCTTGAATCGTTCCCGTCTGATCTACGGCAGCTACGGAAGGATTATCAGAGCTGTAAACCATTTTCTGATTGCTGGCATTGGTCGGTAATATATCAGGTCTAAGGGTATAAGTATCTCCCTTTTTCATGCTTAGGTCGGTCAAAGCCTTGCCGTTCTGATCCAGTATAACCATCCGGGCAACCCTTACCGGTGCAGGGGGATAAGCTGCCGTTACAGTAAAAACGGTGGTTTTGCTGGTATCGTCCATCGAAGTTGCGGTAATTTGGGCTGTGCCTTCACTAATCGAAAATGCTTTTCCGTCATCTCCAATCTTAACCACATCAGGGTGGGAAGAAAGCAGCTGCACGGTTTTATCCAGAATTCCCACGTCCTCAGGATGAACCGGAGTAAAGATTAACCCCTCCATAATACTGTGGGTGATATCAAGCCCAGGCTCCACCGTTATATCTGATCCAGTTAGGCTTTGCACCGCTGCGCCGGGAGGAACGGTGCCCCGCCCGGTATAGTCTGCGGTCATGGAGAAACCGGCATAATCAGCCACGGCATGGTTTACCGTCAGATTATACGCTGCACCCGCTGACAGGGGTACAGCCGCTATAAATCTTGCCACCTTGGTCAAGTTTAAGTTGTTTACTCCTGTTTTTACCGGAACCGGGTAGGCAATGCTCCCGGTTACAACGCTTCCATTGGTGTCAGTAAGGCGAATGGCATTGGCCTCTTCCAGGGATCGGAGGTCCATGTACTTGCTAAAATATATGTCTACATAGCGTCCACCGCTGCCCCAGACGGTCTTGGCAACTGCCGGTGGCGCTAGTTGCACCATGGGAATATTCACATCCAACTGCGGAGGCGGCACCGGCAAAGCATCGCTGAAGGTTGTCTGATAGCCATCCTTGACGTATTGCACCATCCACCATCCTTCCGGCACATCCCAGGCATATCTGCCCATCGCATTGGTGGTCTGGGGATTTTCCTGCAAATACCAGCTTGCATCCCAGAACTGCCAATGATGGCTGGCCTTGGCTTCTCCTGCATCTTGGGCCGCTTCTTTAGGCAGGAAAAGGGCTGTGGTCGTCACTCCCTCAAGGCGGTTGTCCTCTACCGCTTCATAGACATAGCCGCTGGGGTCCAAGAGCCAATGTGGCCGAACGGGTCTTCTTCTGGGCCGCTTATGCTTATCATTGTCTGCCCCGTACCACTTGTCACGTTGGTATACATACCAATACCAGTACCAATAGGAGTCCAGGGGTTGCACATGGTTTTCGCCATAAGGTTCTTCAGCGCTTTCGTAATACTCTTCCTCTCCTCCCGGCAAACATTTAAACTCGGTCATAAGCCGGTTGTAATCGGATTCGAATTCATGGTCAAACATATCCCCCAGGAGCTTACCGGAAATCAACTCGGCTGCGCCTACGACCACCTGTCCCAGCAAGGGAACCAGATTGCCCGCTTCTGCCACCGTGCTGCCAATATAACCCAGCGATTTTCCCATCAAAATATCTTCGCCCATCATGGCGATTTGTCGGTCATAATATTCCACCAAATGCGGTTGCAGGTTGGGCCGGACATCTTCGTATTTTTGCAGCAACTCAATCATTTTCCCGGTGGTGGAAAGATCTCCGACAGCACCCATCAGATCATTGGTATCGCTGGCTATGTCAAGGACGGCCTTGACGGTTTCCAAACCTGCACCTACAGCCATCAGCATAAACTGCTGTTGGGCCTGGAAGTCGGCTGGTTGAGGCAAAAGCCGCCTGTCCAGATAAGCTGTTATCCGATATTTCCCATCTATAAGTTGATAGGAAAAATCATAGCCATAAAGCCCGTTGCCCAGGTTGGTACAGTTTTTAGCCTCACACGGATCAAAAGTTACCGGCTCCACTGTCATGCTGGCAGTAATGCTTCCCTCCGGCATGGTAAGCCTGAACTCAGGAATGTCCAACGTTTTTATATAGCCGTCAGCATCATAGTCAATCTGCACATCCGCAGAGGTTGTTCCCGAGACGGTGAAGGCAGCTTCTGCATTTGTTACCGAAGCCGGAATCGTATCCCGGAAATATTCGGATACATCTTCGGCTTCAATCAATACTTCCTCATAATCGACCAGGATTTCTTCAGAAGTATAGATAGAAAAAGGGAGCAGGGCCTGAAACTTATCGCCCTGGCGGGCAGCAGGATATCCGGCTATCGTTACGTTCCTGACCTTGTCGTTATCACTAAAGGCAACGCTGGTCAAAAAATCACCATGCCCATCCATGGCAAAGGGAAAAATAATGTGACCGTCTGAAACGTCGATTTGGATTGAGCTGGCGCCTTGCCCCAAGGCAAATTCCGTCATTTTGACGCCTTCAACCCCGACCAGAATTAAATCCCTGGCCGAGTACTCTACTCCGTCCACCTCTGTCTTGGCGGTTAGGTGATGAAAAAGAGGTGCACCCAGGGAAGGAAGTACCAGGTTGGCAGTCCATTGGCCGGTTGGGGTGGCTTGGGCTTCACCTATTTTAATGCTTCCGTCATAAAGCTCTACCGTATGGTTGGCAGGTGCCAGGCCACTGAACTTAACCGGTTGGGTCATAAGATCTTTATCCAGATCCAGGGGAGAGTTCAAGGTTATCATCTCGGTAGGGATTTCGCAGGAAGCAAACATTTCTGACCGCAGATTTCCCCACACCACAAATCTCAGCTCGGCGCCGGCCTGGATGGTTTCGCAGACCGCCGGCTTATTAATTCTGACCTGATACGTCAGCGTACCTGCCGCTCCCTGCATACATTCCTGGAGATCAAGGGTTATGGTGCCGGCACTTTGGTCAACAACAGGACTGGCCGTGATACTGCCCCGGTTCATCCGGTGCATGACGCTATTGTCAACATAGGTGGTGCCTTGCGGTATTTGCGCTGCCAAATCCAGCTTGCCCGGGGTTATGATGGCTTGTCGATCATAATCATAGACCACCCTTAATGTAACCAGACTTCCGGGCAGCGCGGCAGCAGTGTTTGACGTAATGCTGCTGGCCGCATTATAACGGAAGCAAAGCTCTGATTTATTATAATGCAACTCATTTATCCCCAGATCTATGATTTCCCCGTCCTTCACCTGGAGGTTTTCTTTTCTAATGCAATTCTGATTATACAGCCAACTTACATAATCAAAGCTTCCGTTTCTATCCCAGGATAATACAACGTTATAAAGCCCTTCAGGCATACTGCAGGAAATATGGGGCGCCGATGACTCCGTCCTGCCCGCATATCGCCCGGTGGCGGCTTCATACAGATACATGTATCTGTTCTCGCCGATTCTTTGACCGCCGTTTGACTCTATGACCTGGGCTCTTATGCTGCCTCTTTCTGTTAACAAAACGGTGACTTCAGCATAATTGTCCTCATTTATGACCGCAGTGGCTGATCCTTTTCCTAAACCATGGTTTATTCCATCAGCGGATACCTCTACTATATCTCCCGGTTTTCCCGGTATGTAAAAATACCCGTTCCCACCGCTGCTGTAGTTGATGGCCCCGGTTGTTTGGTTCATGACTTTTATTTTCGTACGCCTCACCAAGCTTAAGCTTTCTTCAACGGCATGAATGATAATCTTGCCGATATTTCCGGATAAATCCTTGGTATCCAGGCTTACCTTTACCGTGGGCATTACATAGGGCGGAATGGTAATATCAAGGGTGTTGATTCCCTCCTCCAGGACAAGTGTCGCCTGTTTCTCCATATCACTTTTATAACAAGCTACTTCAATTTCGCCCGGTATTTTAGCTAGCTCCAGGGTGTAATGGCCTTGCTCATCGGTTTCCGTATTTAAGCTAATGCTTACGACGTGAATACCGTCTTTATATACTGTCTTTCGCAGATATACATAAGCACCTACTACGGGAGCGCCACTGCTGTTTCTTACTGTACCGGTGACTGTTACCATGGGGGCTTTCTTAATCCTGATTTCATACTCATTGTCACCGGTTGCTGTTATTTCTGCATTGAAAGACCCATCCTGGTACCAGTCGGATCCATCATTTTCATATGCTTTACAGGTGGTGGACAACTCAATTTGTGAACCTTTTAACGCATTTTTTATAAAATAGGGCGCTTCGGCTGCGGCATAGCCATTGGCATCCGTTTTTGCGTAGCGCTTTACCATGGTACCCCCCATGCGGGTTGCTTTGCCGGTAACCATGATGTTTTTGAGCGGAAGCCCGGTATCATCGTCAATAACCCGGACTTTGACCTGCGCAGGGGAGCCTATCTCATAATTGAGCACCTTTTCCAAGCCGCCCTTGATATCAATCGCCTGGCTCTGATACAGCAACTGATAACCGGCATCCAAATGTCTAAGCATATAATCCTGCGCGCTATCCAGGCCTTCAACCGTAATATTCCCGTCAGTAAAATGCCCGGTAAAGCTGCCGCCACCTTTCGCACTGCTGATGGTGACTAATGATGAAGCCAACTGCGCCGGATCCATTCCAACGGGCAGCTGCACCGATACCTTCAGCCGACCCGCTACCCGACTGTTTATCTCTGCTGTCAATGGTGAGCTCCCGGGCAATTGAGCCTCCAGAGAAACGATTTCCCAGATGCCTTCCGTGAGTATAAACGGTGCAGTGTATTTTTTGCTGCCCGGTGATGTTTCGGCCAAAGTGACCGAGCGGGTCTTTTCTTCGATGAGGGATCGTTCACTGTTCCATTCCCGGCAGTTTACTGTGACCTCGGGCTGCAAGCCGGTTTCCGTGGAAATCAATTCTATTTCCACGGTATCTCCCATATAAAAGGAGCCTTTTATGTTCTGGCGCGGGGCATTAAGCTTTAATTCTACGATCTCCGGCACTGCCAGTGAATCGGTGGTAACACTTGCTTGGGGTCCATCGTTGGTCCACTGTTGGTCTGCATCCCCGGCCTGCACCTGGAAATTATAAGGGGTCGCTGGCGCAAGTCCGGTAACTTGACAGGCAAGAGCCGTGGCGTCCAGGGTATCAATAAGCACACCGTCCTGATATATTTTATAGCCGGTAACTCCCAAATCATCCTGGGCTGGGGTCCAGCTTAAGCTAACACTATTACTGGTAATGTTGCTGGCGGTCAGCGTACTCCCTGCCGGCCAACCGGGCGGATGGCTGATGGGCGGCTCCAGGGTAGTGACGGTGAGGCTGGGCCCGTTCGTGGTCCATTGGTTCCTGGCATCCCTGGCCAATACCTGGAAGCGGTATGGGGTAGCGGGAGAAAGGTTGATAATTTCCGTTTCGTTAACCGTGCCGGTAAATGTCCCCACCAGAATATCATCCTGATATATCTTATATTCAGCCACCCCCAGATCATCCTGGGCTGGGGTCCAGCTTAAGTTCACACTATTACTGGTAATCTTCGTGGCAGTCAGCGCACTCCCTTCCGGCCAACTGGGCGGAGTCATATCGGTTGTGTCCTGTATGTTGATGGTTAAACTGGCGCTGGCCCCTGCGCTGAACTCCACCGTTAAGACCAGTTCGCCTACCGGCTGGGCGGCCAGATATTCCTTTTTGATAATTAGAAAATCGTTGTTTTCGTTGTCCTGGCTGACGCTGTAGTTATCTGTTCCTACAGAGGTCAGGCCATTTTTCACCTCCGTAACAGATAGGATATTATGCCACCATTGGAGCTCCGTATAGACATCGGCCTGATAGGCCGGATTCTTGTCAAAATCAGCCCGGGCCGGGGACAAGTAAGCCCCGTCCGCCGGTACGCCGGTTACCTTTAAAGGCGCGGTTTCGTCATAATGGCCATTGCAGCTTACCTTTACTTTTCTGCCGTCATCTTCCGCCGTCAGAATTGTTCCGTGGGCGGGCTCGGTGGTAAT
>JAAYCZ010000154.1 GCA_012729495.1 Syntrophomonadaceae bacterium
CCTTTAAAAGCCTCAATGCTTTGAACGGCGGGGTGGTGATCGTGATCCGCGAGAGGCAGCGCATCAATCGGCTGGTTCGCAATTCCATCGGCGGCGGAGCAACCATGTACTTCAGTGATATTGTGGTTAAAAACAAGGATTTTGCCGATACCTTAAAAACTGCCCAGGCAGCCGCTTCTTCCACCTCCAATGTTCTTTTATTGGGGGAAAGCGGGACCGGCAAAGACATTATTGCCCAGGCCATGCATAACGCCAGTCCGCGCCGGCATAATCCCTATTTGGCCATAAATTGCGCGGCTCTGCCCCGGGATCTGATTGCCAGTGAACTGTTTGGTTATGAAGAAGGTGCCTTTACCGGTGCCAGAAAAGGCGGCAACATCGGAAAATTCGAACTGGCCGACCAGGGTACGATTTTTCTTGATGAGATCGGTGATATGCCCCTTTATCTGCAGGCCACCTTGCTGCGGGTTCTGGAGGAAAAGAAAGTTATGCGCCTGGGCAGTTCCAAGCTGATCCCGGTAGATGTGCGCATCATCGCGGCCACCAACAAGGATCTGGAAATCGAAATTGAACATAATCGTTTCAGAAGGGATCTGTTCTACCGTTTGGGCGTTATTAAAATTGACATACCGCCGCTGCGAAACAGACCCGAAGATATATTGGAACTGACCCGGGTATTTGTGGAAAAAACCTGTATCAAATTTAATAAACCCGTATTAGAGGTTGCTGACGAGGTGCTGGAGGCCTTTACAGCCTACGATTGGCCTGGCAATGTACGGGAATTGCAGAACCTGATTGAAGCCGCGGTTCAGCTTTGCCAGGAGGAAGTGATCACGGTTGAACTAATTGAAAAAATCTCTGCCGTCGTCTTGCATAATCAGGCCAACAACGAACCCGCCAAGGTAAACGATCAGATGGAAAAACAAATCATCATGGAAGCCCTGGCCCAACATAAATATAAGAAAAAAGAAACCGCAGAAGCCCTGGGGATATCAAGAAGTACTCTGTATCGACGGATGAAGGAACTGGAGATTCGCGGATAAAACGTGTTTCGTTATACTGGGTCATTTAATGTTTATATAGTCATTGGAGCAAATATGAAAAAAGTCTTAAAAAATCGACTAATAAAATTATCAACAGGTGAACTGGCCATTGCACGGAACCATTAAATCACGATACAGCCGTAATACAGGATAAATCTGCCATGGATGAAAAAGTAAAGCAAATTAATGATTTGCAGACACAGATTCACAAATTACACCAACAAAAATGGCAGAAGGCGCAGTCTATACTCAATGCAGAACAACAGCCTCAGTTGAAAGAAATGAAGAGCTTTGGTAAATATGGCGGCTGGTATAAGGAAGGCTGTCCACAGCCTAAATAAATCCGGCCGGTATCAACCAGGAGAGACAGGCTCGCAGCCTGTCTCTCCTATTTTTACAATTCTTTTTCGATTTCCTGACGTATGACTTTCTTCTCGATTTTGCCCAGTGCGGTCATGGGCAGCGAGTCCCTGAAAACATATTGCCGGGGAATTTTATACGGTGCCAGGTAATCTTTCAGGTATTCCTCAATGGCTTTGCCATCCAGTGTTACGCCCGGTTTGGGAACGATATAGGCGCGGCCGACTTCGCCCATCACATCATGGTGGACTGGCAGCAAGGCCACCATGGCTACGCCCGGGAACCTGGATATAAATTCTTCGACTTCGGCCGGATATACGTTTTCGCCGCCGGTGATATACATTTCCTTGGAGCGCCCAACCAGGCGCAGATCGCCGTTTTCATCAATAATGCCCACATCACCGGAATAAAGCCAGCCGTCTTTGTCAATGGCTGCTGCTGTAGCTTCCGGCATTTTAAAGTATTCTTTGATAACCGATGGTCCACGGTAAGCAATTTCTCCAGGAGTTCCATTGGGAACTTCTTTACGTTCTGCGTCCACCAGCTTCATTTGAAATTCAGGCGCACATTTCCCTACGGTTTTATTTAGATTGTCCGCGCTGGCACCAACATCGGTGTAGGTGACCAGTCCGCAAGTTTCGGTCAGCCCCAGGGGATTGCTGCAATATGGGGTAATGGTGAGCATTTTTTCAAGCATCTCTTTGGGTGCCATGGAGCCGCCTACCATGCCGAAACGCACGGATGACAAGTCGTAACTATCGAAATTGGGCAGATTGAACTCCAAAATAAACATGGTGGGAACGCCGCAGAAGATAGTTACTTTATGTTTCTGCATTTGTTCGAGGGTTTCCACCGGATGGAACTGGTCAATCACGACCTGGGTGCAGCCGGCAACGATTGGAGATGCGCCCATTTCGGTTGCGCCGCTGACATGATTCACCGGTACATGGTGAAGGAATCGATCGTCAGGAGTGAGTCCCGTTGGAGGACCAAATTCATCACAAACGATCAGAGCCTCACTCACCACATTGCGCTGGGTCATTAAGGCACCTTTGGGATTGCCGGTAGTGCCGGAGGTATACACGATAAGCAGGCCATCGTCAGGTCCAATCGTGGCTTCTCTTGCCAGCAAGTCTTTATCGAACTCGGCATAATCATCTTTCATGATCTCATCAAAAGCCAGGGCATTGGGAAGTTCGGCCGGCCCTCCTACGACCCATATATTCTGAACGGAGGGGCTATTCTGACAGGCTTGACCGAGGCGCTCCTGATAGTTTTTGATTTCTCCCAATCCGTAAAGGGTCAAAACATATTTGGCTTCACAGTTGTTCAAAACGTATTCCATTTCGCGGGCGGTAAAGCGGGTCCCCATACCAACAATAATGGCGCCGACCATTGATGCGGCCATGTACAAATAGAAAAACTCGGGCCTACCGTTCATGATATAGGCCAGGCGGTCACCCTTCTGAACACCTGCCTTTAGTAGATATTTGGCCAATTGTTGCGATTTGGCAGAGAATTCCGCGTAGGAAATTTCAACATCGTGGTAGATAAACGCTGGCCTGTTGGGATCACGATCGGCTGCCCTTTTCATATAATCAGACAGGCGGGGCAAGGCTCCAGCCAGCCGATTTCCACGTTTTCCGTTGCCAACTTCTTGTTTGCTGTTCACTTCATAACACCTCCATTGATACTACTTACAACACCGGGGGAACTGATACGCACTTAACCGGGCGGGGATATTTATTCCCATCCTCTTTCGTGATTTGCAGGCTTTATCACGGCAATTACGAGATATTACGAAATGATCACACCTTCCCACGTCAGATATTTTGCCAAAATTGCAGCCTGGCTGCCTTTAACCAAAATGAATAGCAAGTATTGTGCCAGCGTAAATTTTGAAGGACTTGCGGTAAAGAAAATCTCATGTTCACAGCTAAAATTATAGAAAATTCACATTTACGAAATTGGAATGAATATTGCAATAAAATGTCAATAAGACATAAATTACCTGCAAATGTGAACTGTGGGGGGGATGATTGATGAACTGAAAAGAGAGCGGGGACTTATTATGATTGACTTTGAAGCAATAATACGATGAAAGATATAAAGCCCTTAAAATAACAGCTACGAAATATTGCTATATATATTACGAATTAAACACTCGTAATATTTTGAAGGAAATCGGAAGGCTTCTATCATGATTACTAAATCGGATAGCAATTAGGAGGTATTGATTATGGATCAAAAAACCATGAAAGCCATGGTATACCATGGACCGGGCCATTACAGCCTGGATGATGTCCCTCTTCCCCGGATTATTGAACCAACCGATGTAATGGGTAAAGTAACCCTGGCAGCAATTTGTACCTCTGACATACATATCGTTCATGGGGATGTTGCGGCGGTCACTTATCCAAAAGTTATGGGTCACGAATTTTGTGTGGAGATCGTGGAAGTCGGTTCCGAGGTTAAAAACTGGAAAGTGGGAGACCGCTGTGTTTCCAGAGCCGGGGCAAATTGCGGTGAGTGTCTCATGTGTAAAATAGGGATCCGCGGTTTTTGCAACTAAGGCGGGATTTACGGGAGTATTGGACCGTTGGACGGATGTCATGCGGAGTATATAAGGATACCTTTTGCCGATACTCCCAGCGTGTTGTATAAAATACCGGATGGGCTGAGCGAAGAAGATGTCATTTTGACTCCGGATATGCTGGCAACTGCCTGGTTTGGGCTTGAAAATGCTGAAGTAAAGCCGGGGCAAACGGTAGCAGTTATTGGTGTAGGGCCGGTAGGAATGAGTGTTTGTCTGCTGGCCAAAAAAGTGTTCGGTGCCGGAAAGGTCATTGCCGTGGATGTTCTGCAATACCGCTTGGATCTTTTGTTAAAAGAAGGACTTGCTGATGTTGTAATCAATTCATCCAGCGAGGAAGTCATCCCTATTATTATGAAAGAATCTGGTGGGTTGGGGGTTGATGCAACCATTGAAACCCCTGGCTATGAATCAACCATGGCCATGGCTGTATCCGCTACCAGGCCCAGTGGCATTGTCTCCACCATCGCCGTTTTTGCCGAGCCTTTGGTCAAAATACCGATGGTGGAAATGATTATAAAAAACCAGAAGCTCAAAATGGGTATACATCAAAGTCCCGGTGTGGAGGATATGCTGGAGATGATCAAAGAAGGCAAATTGGATGCCAGATTCATGTTAACCCATAAGGCACCCCTGAATGAAATCGAAAAAGGGTATGAGATCTTCGGCAATCATCAGGATGGTTGTGTAAAATGGCTTATTACTCCGTATGAAAAATAATTCCTGAGCAAAAGAGTAAGAAAATAATTATTTTGGGGAGGCAACGATCAATGGATCAAAATACAATGAAAGCCTTGCGCTATTATGCACCCGGTAAATATGGTCTGGATGACGTTCCGGTACCGCAAATCATTAACCCGACCGACGCGATTGCCAGAGTAACCTTGTCAACACTCTGTACATCTGACGTTCATATGGTACATGGTCATATTCCTTCGGTTACCGAATCACTCAAGGGTAATCCCCGTATAGTAGGACACGAATTTTGCGCGGAAATCGTTGCAGTTGGGGAGGAAGTTAAAAATTTCAAAGTGGGGGAACGGGTTCATGCCAAACCAGGGGTAGAATGCCATGAATGCATGATGTGCAAACTGGGCATGCCTACCTTTTGCGCCCAGGGAGGTGTTTTTGGCACCAGCCTTCATGATGGATGCCAGGCAGAGTATATTCGCATCCCTCTGGCCGATGATACCCTGATCAAGATTCCAGAGGGTTTGGGCGAGGAAGATGTTTTGTTACTGGGAGACATGATGGCAACGGCCTGGTTTGGGGTAAAAAATGCCGAACTGAATCCGGGGCAGACCGTAGCAGTGATCGGGGTTGGGCCCGTTGGACAGTGTGCATGTATTTTGGCTTCCCAGGTATTTGGCGCCAGGGTCATCGCCATTGATGCGATCGCCAGCCGCTTGGACGCGGCCTTGCAGGCAGGTGTTGCTGAGATCGGTCTCAATGTAACTACCGATGATGTCGCCGGTAAAATCGCCGCAGCTACTGGCGGCCTGGGAGCAGACGCCACCATCGATACAGCGGGCACCCAGGAGTCGATGAATACCGCTTTTGCTGCTACCCGTGTCAATGGCATTGTTTCTACCGTTTCCCTGTTTTCACAGGCAATATCGGTGCCTATGCAACTGATCGTTTTTAAAAATCTGACCATCAAAATGGGGATTCAAAAATGCGACGGCCTTGATGAAATGATGGAGCTGATCAAAACCGGGAAAATTGATACCAAATATCTGCTTACCCATAGGGCACCGTTGAATGATATTATGAAAGGGTATGAAGTCTTCGGCAATCATCAGGACGGATGTATTAAATGGGTAGTTACTCCTTATGAAAGATAAATTTCAATAACAGGATCTGATAAGTTAATATATATAGCTATTCCTATCATGTAGATAACCCGGGGTCCATTACAGACTCCGGGTTATCTATTGGCAAAAGAATTTAAAATATTTAATTGTACCAAATACTTATAACGCTGTATTTTACATGATGGTTTGGCCGGGCATGAGGTCTATTCTATATTTTTCAATTAATTTGGGGGTCGTCATGGGATCATATTTTTCCAACAGATACTGGGTACATCCGGCGAGCATCGGTGCAGCATATATTTCCGCTGTGGAGCCCGCATGATTCAGGGATCCGGCGAGAAGTATATGATCTCCAGGCTGTATCCCTGCCGGGGCCAGCCATTCGTCTTTCGTAATCAGACCTTGCGCAATAACGTCTCGATGGGTTAATAAAGTACCTTCCGGCTGACCGGAGGCATCTGAAGTATATACGATGATGAGCCCGTCATCCGGTTCAATATCGTTGATCCTGTTCTGCAGCGCTAAATCGTATTCACTATAATCACCATTCATTATTTCTGCATAAGGAATGGCGTTGAGCAGTTCGGCGCGACCGCCAGCCACCCACACTTGTTCGATCGAAGGAGCTTGTTTGAACGCTTCCGTCAGGCGATCCTGATATTTCACATCATCAAATTCGTATATCGTCAGGATATGGTTGCTGCCGGAATTGTTCAGAGTATATGCCATTTCGGCGGCCCTGGAATTGATATTTATTTCAACCATGACCGCGCCAACCATGGTTGAGGCTAAATAAAACGTTAATAATTCGGGCCTGGGTGTCATGATATAGGCCAGCCGGTCACCTTTTTTCACGCCGATCTTCAATAAATATTTAGCAAAATGTTTTGCTTCACTCCAGAACTTAGCATAGTTTGTATAATGATTGTTGTAGACATAAGCTACCTGGGCAGGTTGACCTTCTGCCCACAACTTTAAATAATCAGAAAATCTGGGCATTGCATCTTCCGTTTGGCTTCCTGTTCTGTTCGGCATGTGATAACCCTCCTTCGTAATGTTGCTGACAAACGTTACAACTGCATAAGTACACCATTTTATTTTTAACTTACGGATAAATTATTGGGCAATAGCACCACCATCAACGAGTAAAACAGACCCGGTACAATAGGACGCTCCGGGTGAAGCGAAGTAAAGGAGCGCTCCTTTAAGTTCATCATCACTGCCGAAGCGGCCCATGGGAATATAGTAACCATTAAGCAAATCATGTACCGGTGAGTTGATGTCACCCATATCTGACCCGTAAAATCCCGGAGCTAGCGCATTGACTGTAACACCTTTTTTCGCCCATTTGACGGCTAGATCTTTGGTCAGGCCAATGACGGCAGCTTTGGAAGCATTATAAGCCGGGGCCATAACGATTTCCGATCTTACTCCAACCATCGCCGTACCGGAAGTAATATTGATAATTCTTCCATAGCCTGCTTTGGTCATGATTGATCCAGCCTTCTGACACATCAGCCACAAACCGGTAAGATTTGTATTCAAAACTGTATTCCATTGCTCCAGGGTATATTTGAATATGTGGTTGACCAATACAACGCCCGCATTGTTCACCAGGATATCCAATCTGCCAAATTCCTTCATAACCATTTCAAACAAAGCATCAATTTCTTCCGGTTTGGTTACGTCCAGACGTGCAGGTATGACCCTTACTCCAAGTTCCGATTCAATTTTGTCCGCTGTTGCCTTACATTTTTCCACTTTGCGAGCGGCGATGACGACATTTGCTCCAGCTTCTGCCAGGGCATAGGCCATCTGTACACCCAGACCGTATCCTCCGCCGGTCACAATAGCCACTTGTCCGGTCAAATCAAATAACTCCTTGTTGCTTCTCATATTTATCCTCTCCTTATTTATATTTTACTTTTAAGGTAACGATCTCAATGATTTTGCCATAAATTCTAAATTGAACTTTGGTTGTATGTGCAAAAGAGGTAATGCAGCAGAATGCTACTGCTGCATTACTCTGCTTATTTAACTTGCTTGTCATTGAATTATTCCGGGGATCGAATCAATGACCATTAACTGATCTTGTTTGTTCTCCTCCAAATTTTCCGTAACTGTGCTTCTTTGATCAGATCGTCCCGGAAATCAGGATGAGCGATGGAAATAAGTCTTTCAGCCCGATCCCAGGTGGCACAGGTTTTCAGATTGACCGCTCCGAATTCGGTTACCACAAATTGAACCATATGACGGGTTACGGTTACGATGCTGCCGGTTTCAAAACTGGGAACAATATTGGAAACCAAGGTTCCGTCCTTCATGGTATGCGTCGCAGGCAGGCAAATAAAACTGCGGCCTCCCTTGGACCAGAAAGCCCCTTGTACAAAATCGGCCATGCCGCCATTCCCGGAAACCTGTTTGAAGCCATTGCTCTCGGCACTGACCTGACTGTATAAATCAACCTGCAGTGCCTGGTTGATGGAAATCATGTTGTCAATTTGACCGATTCTTTGAACGTTATTGACATAATTGACACTGTTGGATGCCACTGCAATATTTTTATCGACCCAATCATAAAGTTTCTTGCTGCCCAACGCAAAAGTGAAGTTTATTCTTCCTTGGTCAATGTTCTTTTTACGACCATTCATCTTTCCGGATTCCCATAAATCATAATAGGTATCTACCAGCATTTCCGTCCAGCCGCCCAGATCCTTTAGGTCAGTTTCATTGATTAATTTTCCCAGCGTATTCGGCATGGAGCCAATTCCAAACTGAATACAACACCCGTCCTGTAAGTGATTTAAAATCTGGTTGGCAATTTTTTTGTCGGTTTCGCTGGCTTCAGCTGACGGCAGTTCTACCAGAGGCGCATTGTTACCTTCCACAATTGCATCGACTTCGGTGATGTGTATTTTTTCTCTGTTTCCCCCATACACGTAAGGCATGTTTTCGTTTACCTCGACAACGACTTTTTTTGCTGATTCGCACATCGCAAGTGTGTGGGCGTTATGAGTTCCGAAGTTAAAGAAACCGTTTTTGTCCATGGGCGTTACTTGCAGAAATACGTGGCTGCGCTGAACCGTACCAATATTTTGGGGATCTTCTTTTCCATATATATCGATTTTTGGAGCCGACCAATAATAGTCTTCAGCTTCCGCAAAGATAACCGGACAATAGTAAAACATTCCGGTCTGCTCCTGGAGGATGCGGGAGAGTGCGGTGAAGTGATAATCGCCAAAGGTGAAGACTTCTCCTTTCGGGTCTTTCAGTATTACTTCCGGAACCGGAGGCAGGCTCACTGCAGTATAGATTTTAATGTCGCTCAATTCATCCTTGCGTGCCGCCAGGGCTTTGTCACATTCAATTACTTTACCGTTGAACCCAACGTAATCAATCGTATCTCCGGATTTTACCCCTTTTACGGCTTCTTCTGGCGAACACAGTTTTTCCTTATACATGGTAAGTAAATCTCTTGACAATACAATCCCCCCTAACTAAATGTAAGCCTTACAGATTTATGGCTTCTATTTGTTAATGCAATAATGATGCCAGTTAAAAATAGCTGATATTTATATGAAATATTTATTTAATGACATTAAAATCTAGAAAAACGAGACAGATATGTCGCGAAAATGTCATTGAGGGCACGATATTGACGGGAGTGTCACAAAGTAATTGTATTTCATAACTCTAATGCTAAGTTATGGTTGAACGGCTATCATTTGGATATAGCTTATCGTAATGAAATCGGCATAATATAGGCGAAAATACACTACGCGAAATATTTTCTGTTTGCATGGCATGATTGTTGCTTATATATAGAGATATCTGGTATGGGAAATGTGAAAATTGATTTAAATAATCAAACAGGAATCAATTAAAGCGCTTTGAATGTTTAAAGCACTGTACCATTTGAATTTTTTGAAAATTGTAAACGCCTTGAAATGATGCCGTTTTTTTTATGGCTATTGTTAAAGGTGTTAATTATGGTACATTTGAATATAAAGCAATTGAATAGCCATAGATTACAATAATTTATAATTTGGAGAATTAATAATTTCACAATAATAGAAACTGTTAAACCATTGGAATCTATTGTTATGAGAGGAGGAACGTGGTAACCAGATAAAATTCATAAAAACAAGTAAAAAATTAGGAGGAATTTTCAATGAATCTCATGCTTACTTATCCAGTCGATACCACTCCGGCTATGTTCTTTAATGTAGTTGAGTATTATCCGAATAATCCTGCTATGAAATTTAAAGAAGATGGCACCTGGAAAACCATTAATTATACTGAGTTTGCCGCAGTCGTAACTGATATCGGGTTTGGCTTGATAAATAAAGGGTTTGTAAAAGGTGAGCGGGCTGCCATCATGGCTCATACCTGTCCTGCCTGGCTGTGGTGTGATATGGCCATTCAGGCTGCCGGGGGGATAACAGTCTGTATTTACCCGACTCTTACCACGAGCGAAACCATTCATATTTCAGAGAATGCCCATCCCAAATTCATATTCATCGGTGACGCAGCTACTGCCCTGCGTATCTATTCAGTTAAGGAAGAAATGTCCGGATTGGAAGCTGTTATTTGTCTGGAAAAAGGATTTAGCGGCAATGGCAATGATCTCCTGAGTTTGGATGATATCATTAATGCCGGCCGTGAATTCGCTAAGGAAGACTCGGAAATATTTGAAAATACATGGAAAAGTGTAAATGGTAGTGATGGAGCTACCATTATCTATACATCCGGAACAACCGGAGAACTCAAGGGAGTATTTTACGATCAATTTACCTGGATTGAAGGTCTTGCCCAGTCCGTAGAGCATATGAATAATGGCGGTTATGAAATTAACAGTGATGATGCAACACTCGCTGTTATGCCTCTTACTCATGTTTGGGAAAGGGAAAACAGTTCACTGGGAATCGTGGCGACTGGAGGCTTGGTCGGTTTTGCTGAAAGTCCAAAAACCGTGCTTGAGGACATTACTGAGGTTCGTCCCACCTGGATTCTACTGGTACCTCGTCTCTGGAGCCGTATTCTTACTGGTCTTGAACGCACCTTCGGCGCAACTGAAGAAGGCAAAAAGCTATTTGAATGGGCTCTTAATGTTGGACTGCAAAGTGTGGATTATTATACCGACGATGGCGGTGGATTGAGTCTTTTGCCTTTGCTTGACGGAACATGGCCCGATGGGTTGCCTGAACAATTGGCGGCACAATGGAGAAAAGCAGATGAGTTGGTTTACAGCAAGGTGCGCGCGATGTTTGGCGGCAGATTGGCAGTACCATGGAGCGGAGGAGCCCGGATGCCGGTTGATTTACATCGTAAATGGGTAGCTCTGACCATACCGCTGATGACGGGATGGGGATTGAGCGAAACCACTGCCGGCATGGCTCATGACAACCATGCTCGGATCAAGTTTGGCTATGTAAATAAAGTCTTGCCCGGAGCATCGGTCCAAGTTCAGTCTGATGGTGAACTCTGGGCTAAGGGCCGGGGGGTTGCCTCGGAATATTTTAATGATCCTAAAAACACCAGCACAACTTTCGAGAACGGTTGGTTTAAAACCGGCGATATTGGTGAAAAAGATGACGATGGTTATGTACGTATAACGGATCGCAAAAAAATGATCATTGTACTTGATACCGGTAAAAAGGTAGCTCCTGCCCGTATTGAGGAAATTATCTGCCGCAGCTTGTTAATCGATCAGTTGATCGTAACAGGAGATGACAAGAAATTTATATCTGCCTTAATTGTACCGACATTTGATAATCTTATTACCATGTTAGAAAGCCAAGGTGTAACTATAGATAAGATAAACTTCGTTTATGAAACGATAAACGGCATCCCTATGTGCACCCAGGTTTCCCAGGAATTTATTGATATGCCGGTGATAAGACAAGCCGTCGATATGGAAATTAAAAAAGCCAACCAACAACTGGATGATTTTGAAACGATCAAGAATTATCATATATTAAACAAGCGTTTTTCCGAAGAGGAAGGCGAGGTAACGCCTACCCAGAAGGTTAAAACCAATTTCGTTCTTAAAAAATACGCTGATGTGATAGAGGGAATGTATTAGATAGCAGTATTTAAAAACGGTATGAACCCGGTTTCGTTCGGGGCATGCCGTTTTTTTATGGTTAAAATTCAAAATATTATTTTTTATTGATGGAAGGACTATAAAATCTGAGACATACCTGGCACAAAGGTGACGCCTGTGACAAGGTATTGACATAAGTGTCACGAATTAATTGAAATTTTGACACTCCCATGATAAACTTATTGATAATATTGTGGGAGGAAAATAAAAATGAAAGATTTACACCAGACAGGAGTCCAGCCGAAGGAAAAAACAATTGAGAACCATCAATTATTTTATAAAACCTATCGCGATTTACAGCCCTTTTTTAATTTTATTGAAATAAGTCCTATCTACATGCATGTCTACTGCAATGATCAAATCGTTTATGCGAATAAAGCCGAAATTGACAGGCTTGGGTACAGCCTTGAGGAAATGCTGAAAATGAAATTCTGGGATCCGGTGCACCCGGACTATGTTGATCTGGTGAGGCAAATAGGAAAGTCCAGACAGTTAGGGATGAGTGCGCCGCGCCGAACAGAGTTCAAGGTCCTGACCAAAAGCGGCAAAGAAGTCTGGGTCGATATTTTTACCAGTGTGGAGACGATTCAGGGCCAGAATTTTGTTTTGGTAGGCGGATATGATATTACCGACCGCATGAAAGTTCAGGATGAGCTTCAAAATGCCAGAGATGAGCTGGAACAAAGGGTTTTGCAAAGAACTGCTGAATTGCAGCAATCCAACGAAGCACTTACGCTGCAACAGCAAATGCTGCTGGGGATCGTTTCAAATATCAGCGATGGTGTAATTATAATCAATCGGCAGGGAGATATTGAATTTTGTAATCCGACTATGGAAAATCTGCTTAATCTCGAGCAGGATGATATCATTGAGAGTTTTCGCAGCGGGAAATTGGCAATTGATGATACCAGCATTAAGAAGATGCTGGAAAAGCAAACAGCGTTTCAAGAGGAAGAAACAGTGATTTCATTTGCCGGTCGCAAAGAGATGCGCTTCCTTATATCCGGTACACCCATTAAAGACCACGAGGGTTCAATAAGTAAAGGCGTTGTCGTGTTCCGACCGCTGGCCGAGGTGCATCGGCTGGTAAATCGCATCAGCGGAGCGGTAGCCCGTTTTAGATTTAAAGATATAATAACCTGCAGCGCCATTGTGGAAGATACCATTCAGATCGCTAAAATGGCGAGTAAAAGCATGAGCAACATCATGATCGAAGGGGAAAGCGGTACAGGCAAAGAATTATTCGCCCAGGCCATTCACAATCAAAGTTCGCTTGCGAATGGTCCTTTTATCGCGGTAAATTGCGGTGCGATACCTCGGGAATTAATCGGCAGTGAACTTTTTGGCTACGTGGAAGGGGCTTTCACTGGTGCTCGTAAGGGAGGAAATCCGGGAAAATTTGAACTGGCGGAAGGGGGCACCTTGTTTCTTGATGAAATTGGAGATATGCCCATCGAACAGCAAGTCACACTACTGCGGGTTTTGCAAGAAAAGCAATTAACCCGCATTGGAGGTTCCAAAGTTATTCCTATTAATGTACGGATTATTTGTGCCACCAACCGAAATCTCTATACAGAGGTGCAAAACGGGCGTTTCCGACAAGATTTGTTCTATCGCTTAAATGTGATTAATCTTCGCATACCCCCATTACGCGAACGCAAAAGTGATATCATGCTGCTGCTTAAATACTTTTTGACGCAAATGGATGGAGCTTGGTCGAATTACTTCGATCAGATTGAATTGTCGGTGAGGGAAGCGCTGATGGCATACGATTGGCCAGGCAATGTGAGGGAATTACAAAACCTGGCTGAAAAGATTGCCTATACGCATAATAATTATCAGTTCAGGTTAAAAGATTTGCCTAGCGGGTTTGAGGCAACCTTGTCCGAAAACTCACCTGCAGCGTCTATCTCCGATCTTGATGCGCGTTCAGACATGAAAAGTCAATTGACCGATCTGGAGAGCAAACAAATTTCATTCTTATTGCAGAAATATCATGGTAATGTAAAAAAAGTTGCCGAAGAAACAGGGGTCAGCCGCAGGACAATATATAGGAAAATAAAGAAGTATCAGATTGAATTATAATGAATATGGCGGGTTTAACCTTATGCGAGTATAGAAGAATCGAAACGGCAATCTACAATAATATAGATAAAAAGGATCAGGGGGTTTGTTTATACGAACCCCCTGATCCTTTCTGATCTGATTTTAATGCTGGCATAGATGTTGCATTGACTGAATAAGTGTACACCAAAAAGGATCAAGTAAGTGAAGGGGGAAAAAGCATTGACGACAACTGCGAATATTGAGGTAACCAAAAATGATCACATTGCTTGGATACTGCTAAAAACACAGACACTCACACCTGGTTTCCGGGAAGACTTTTTTGATGCCATGGACGATCTTGAGCAAGATAACGATGTTCGGGTTATTGTTTTAAAAAGTTCCAACCCCAAAATATTTTTCGCAGGAGCTGATTTAAAGGGAGTATACGAAAACCTTGCCAAAAATGATCCCAGTGTTCATGTCGACATAAGATCCGGCATGTCTGACTCTTACGTTGTAATGGAAAGACTGGAGTATTCAACCAAACCATCCATTGCAGCGGTTGATGGAGCAGCCATGGGCGGAGGATGTGAACTGGCCATCGCCTGCGATATAGCCATTGCCTCAGAAACCGCTGCTTTTGGGCTGCCGGAAGTAACCCTGGGGTTGATTGCTGCCGCTGGCGGTACAAGTCGTTTGCCCAAAAGAATTGGCAAACAAAAGGCGATGGATATGATCCTTACCGGCAGGCACATTTCAGCACAGGAGGCTTGTCAAATTGGACTCATTGCCCGGGTTGTACCGAAACAGTCTTTAATGGAAGAAGTGGAAAAAACGGCACGAAAGATAGCTGCAAATGCCCCGTTGGCTGTTCAGGCAAGCAAAGCGGTCGTTGCCTATGAGGAATCCATTTTGGAAAGAGGTTTGGGACGGATTTCGATTGATATGTCCTATGCAAAATGTTTTAAGTCCAAAGATTTGCTGGAAGGCGTTACTGCCTTTTTGGAGAAACGCAAGCCCGATTTCAAAGGAAATTAAAAATTTGTGTAATGAGGTGGTTAGGAAATATGAATAAATCGGTTATGGAAGTACTGCCACAAAAACCGCCATTTCTTATGGTGGACAGAATTTTGGAATTGGTACATGGCAAGAAAGCGGTCGGAATTAAAACGCTGGGATCAAATGAACCATATTTCAGTGGACATTTTCCCGGTCATCCCATCATGCCTGGTGTGCTGCTAATAGAAGCGATCAACCAGGTAGGGGAATATGTATTATTGAATGATCCAAAGTTTAACGGTAAACTAGTGTTCTTTGCCGGATGTAACAATGTTCGGTTTAGACGGCCGGCAGTCCCCGGGGATGTTCTGCTAATAACCACAGAATTAGTTGATTCAGAATCAAGGATTGGTTTAGGGAGAGGCAAAATTGAAATTGAAGGCAAGTTAGCCTGTGAAGCTGATTTAAGTTTTTACATTGAAGGGCAATAAAGGAGCAGTTATTATAAGCCGTTTCAAAACCCGGTGATGTTTCCAGTTGATAGTGTTGATGAAATCCCATCTAACAGGGATACCTGGATGCGCTAAGTAAGGGATGATTAGATGAGGCTGCAAACATGGTCATATGTAATAGACAATGGAATCGCTCTGTTAAAACGAAGCTCTGAAGAGGCATGTAATGCTGACGACAGCAGATTGCTATTGGAACTGGAAAGGATTATCGACATTGTCGAGAATGATGCGAGGGTCAGGGTGCTTATTATAACCGGTGCATCCATCGAAGGAGATATTTCTTCCGGGTTTGAACCCAATCAGGTAAAGTTTGAGCAATTCTTATATTTGCTGAACCATGTGGTGAATAAGCTGGAACGACTTCACAAGCCTAAAATTGCTGCAATAAATGGCAAGACATTTAACCTGTTTTTTGAATTGGTTTTAACCTGCGATTTTCGTATTGCAGCCAGAAGCTCCTTAATGGGAGAGCAAAATCTTACCCTTAGTGCAATGCCGGGAGGGGAAGGTTTTATGCGACTCAGCCGTTTGATTGGATCAGGTCGGAGCAACGCCATTGCCCTCACTTATGAAATTATAGATACTGCCATGGCTGAAGAATACGGATTAGTGAACCAGGTGGTTGCTGATGCAAATCTATTTGAAGAAGCCCAAAAATTGGCCCTCCAGATCTTATTCCGATCTTCAGAAAAAAATACTTTGCTTAAGGAGTGTAATTGATGGCTGAAAAGTTTGTAAGCAGAAGAAATATACAATTTATACTTGATGAAGTCTTTAATGTTCAAGAACTGACGCAATATCCCTATTATGCAGATCATAGTCAGGAAACCTTTCAAATGATTCTTGACACCGCCTATAAAATAGCCACAAACCTTATGTTTCCAGTTTTAAAAGACCTGGATCGTGAGTCACCTGAGTGGACCGACGGTTCGGTAAAAGTACATTCGGCGGTCAAACAGTATTTGCAGGAAATGGGTCAGGGCGGTTGGATACAGGCAGATAAACCATATGATATCGGCGGGCAACAAATCCCAATCACTTTAAAGCAGATGATCAATTATGTTTTCGCAGCAGCAAATTACTCGTTATTTGCTTATCCGTCGTTAACTGCTGGAGCAGCCAACCTGATTTATACTTTTGGTTCGGAAGAAATGAAAAATACCTATCTGGAAAAAATGTATGCCGGGGAATGGCAGGGAACCATGGCCCTGACTGAACCGGACGTAGGCAGTTCCCTAGGGGATTTGGCCACCCAGGCTGAAGAAACCGGTCAAGGTTACTATTTGATGAAAGGGACAAAGATTTTTATTTCCGCAGGCAATCATGATGCTGTCGAAAATGTAATTCATCTAATGCTGGCCAGAATCAAGGGAGCACCGGCTGGAGTAAAAGGGATTTCGTTGTTTGTTGTTCCAAAATATCGCATAAACGATAAAGGGGAATATGAATACAACGACGTATTTTGTGGCGGAATCGAACATAAGCTCGGCTACCGCGGATGTCCCATCTGTCAGCTTAACATGGGAGAAAACAAAGACTGCCGGGGATTTCTGGTAGGGATACCCAACCAGGGTCTGGGGTACATGTTCCAGATGATGAATGAAGCGCGGGTTGGAGTCGGGTTGGGTGCAGCGGCCAAAGCGACCGCAGCGTACTATGCTTCCCTTGAATATGCCCAACAGAGATTGCAGGGACGCCGACTCTCGGTAAAAGATCCAAATTCCCCGATGATTGCAATTATTAACCATCCGGATATCAAACGAATGCTGCTATTTCAGCGGGCCATTGTTGAAGGAACGTTATCGCTGGCTATGCAGCTAAGCATCTATGAAGATCTTGCTAAAATGGGAGTGGATCATGAACGTCATGAATTATTAATCGATTTACTGGTTCCCATCATGAAAAGTTATCCTGCTGAAATGGGTATTTTATCTACCAGTGCAGCGATCCAGATTCATGGAGGCTATGGATTCTGCGGTGATTTTCCGGTGGAACAGTATTATCGGGATATTCGTATTGATACTCTTCACGAAGGGACCACTTGTATCCAGGGACAAGATATTCTAGGGCGCAAAGTGGTTATGAAACAAGGTATGGCCTTTACTTGCTTCCAGAACGAGATCAATAATACCATCAACCAGGCTGAAAAAATCAGAGAGTTGGCTGATATGGCTGAGATTCTCCAGAATGCCCTGCAATGTCTTGCAGAAGTTACCAATAGCCTTTTGGGGTTGGCAGCGCAAGGGAAAAATGACGAATTCCTGGCAGACAGCGTACTTTATCTTGAATTGATCAGTATCATTGCCATTGCCTGGCAATGGTTAAAGCAGGCTATAACTGCTGTGACTGCACTTGCAAGCCAACCTGCTGACTTGGATATCGATTTTTATCAAGGAAAGATATATACATGCAAATTCTACTTTGACTATGCACTGCCGAAAATCGAAGGACTGGCTATTCGACTTAAATCAAGCAGCAAGGTCACTGTGGATATGCCGGTTGCATGCTTTGAGGATTAGTCCTGATACACAAAAATACAATGGCTGATAGTTTTGAAGTCATTTGTATTGATAGAAATCAAAAGTACTCATTATTAAGATTGGAGGTAAAAAATTTGAAAAAGAGAATTAGGAAAGTCGCAATCCTGGGTTCAGGAACCATGGGTGGAGGAATTGCAGCATTATTGGCCGCGGCTGGTATTCGCACTTATCTTCTCGATATCGTTCCCAGAGAGCTGACTGACAAGGAAAAGGCAGCTGGCCTGACCACTGACAGTCCTGCTTTCAGAAACAGAATCGCAGATGGCAACAAAGCCCTCCTGTTAAAATCCAAACCGGCACAGTTTCAGACCAAAGCTGATGCCGACCTGGTTACCACTGGAAACACCGAAGATCACATTGGTGTTCTGGCCGAATGTGATTGGGTCGTGGAAGTTGTTCCTGAGGTTATAGAAATCAAAAAAGCGGTTCTGAAAAACATTGCTGCCAACATTAAGCCCGGAACTTTTGTCACCAGCAATACTTCCAGTATCTCCATCAACAAGATCGTTGAAGATATGCCGCTGGAATTCAGACAGCACTGGATGGGTACCCACTTCTTCAATCCGGTAAGATATATGAAACTTTTGGAACTCATCCCCGGCAAGGACACCCTGCCTGAAGTAGTTGACTTCTTCGCAGATTTTGGCGAAAGAGTACTGGGCAAAGGTATTGTTTATGCCAAGGATACCCCGGCATTTGTTGCCAACCGTCTGGGCAACTGGGCTGGACCATCCGCCTGCAAACTAATGCTTGAACTGGGCCTGACCATTCCTGAAATGGATGCCCTGACCGGATCAGCCATCGGACGTCCCGGAACCGGAACCTTTGGTCTGTTTGATATGGTTGGTGTGGACATTGCCGTATTGTCATGCGTGGAAGTAAAACACAATGTAACCGATCCCGTAGAACAAGCCCTGTATACCCCGGCCGATTTTCTGCAGAAAATGCTGGACAAAGGCATCCTCGGCAATAAAACCAAAGGCGGATTCTATAGAAAAGTAACCGTCGACGGCAAGAAAGTAAAAGAAGTTATCGATGTAAATACCTTTGAATATGGTCCGTTCGTAAAACCAGATCTGCCCAGCCTGGCTGCTGCCAAAGCTGCCAAGGGCGTACCTGCCAAAGTTACCTCCTTCTTTGAAGGCGACGACAAAGGCGCTCAGTTTGTATGGAGACATTTAACCGGATTGTTCCTCTATGCTGCTTCCAAGATTCCGGAAGTCGCTGATGATATTCTCAACATGGACCGCGCTCTTAACTGGGGATACAACCATCAGATGGGACCGTTCCAGCTGTTCTCAGCCCTGGATCTGCCCAAATACATCGCCCGCATGAAAGCTGAAGGCATGGCAGTTCCGGCCTGGATCGATGAAATGCTGGCTGCCGGCATCACTTCCTTCTACAAGACCGAAGCAGGCGTAGACTATTACTATTCCATTCCCGACAAGAAATATGTTCCGGTTGCTGTAAGCCCGGCTGCCATCATTCTGCCGAAGCTGAAAGCTGAGAATAAAGTAGTTGCCTCTCTGGGATCCGGCACCCTGTATGATCTGGGTGACGGCGTTCTCGGATTGGATACCCACAGTATGGCCAACTGCGTAACTGCTGACCTGTTTGATACTCTGGCTGCAGCCCAGGCTGAACTGGCCAAACCCGAATGGGATGGCATGGTTATATCCGGAGCAGGCAAAGACTTCATGGCCAATGCCACCGATTTCTTTACCATGATGAACCTGGCCAATGACAAGAAATGGGATGACATCGATGCCATTCTGAAAAAAGGCCAGACCGTACTGTCTGCCAACAAATACAGCCTCAAACCAATCGTTACCGCTGTTAAAGGAAAAGCCCTGGCAGGCGGCGCCGACTTCATCACCCAATGTTCAGCAGCCCAGCTGCTGGGAGAGACCTATGCCGGCCACGTAGAATTAGGCTTCGGCTTGATCCCGGCCTTTGGTACCCTGAGGGAATCCATACTGAACGTAAATGCACGTCTGGCTCTGTCAAAGGATGCTTTCCCGGCACCGTTTGTACAGTATGAATTTGAAAATATTGCCCAGGCTAAAGTTGGTACCAGCGGCAAGGATACCAGAAAACTCTGGGGACGTCCGACGGATGGCATTTCATTGGCCGAAGAATTCTTAATCACCGATGCCAAGAAGAGAGTTCTGGACATGGTAGAAGCCGGCTACTGCGCTCCGATTAAGAATGTACCCTTCAAAGCTTTTGGCGAAAGCTTTGTCAGCGTTTTGACGGTTGGCACCAGAGGCATGATGCTGGCCGGAGTAATTAGTGAATATGACTGGGAAATCTTGCGCACGATCGTCAATGTATATGCTGCCGGCGGTGTCATTAAAGGAGCCGAAATCAATGAAACATATATTGAAGATCTTGAGAGAGAAGGTTTCCTGAAACTGATCGGCAACCAGAAGACCCTGGACAGAATTATGAGCATGGTTACCAAGGGCAAACCGCTCCGTAATTAATTAGATCTGACCCATTGTAATATTTATCGAGGAGGTAATAAGATTGAAAGAAGCTGTTATAGTTTCAGGCGTACGTACAGCAGGAGGTAAAGCCCCGAGAGGCACTCTGAGAGATACCAGACCAGAATTTATGGGCGCCTTGACCATGAAGGAAGCGATAAAAAGAGCCGGGATTGAACCGGGTATGATAGACGATGTTATTTGGGGCGCGGCAACTCCGGAACAGGCTTGCGGCATGAACACCGCAAGAATCACTGCGATTCGCGCCGACATCCCGATACATGTTCCCGCCGTAACGGTCAACCGCTTTTGCTCATCCGGCCTGCAGGCTATTTCCATGGGAGCAGAAGCCATCATCAGCAATCGTGCTGATATCATTCTGGCCGGCGGCATAGAGCATATGAGCATGATCGCCATGGGCGGAGTAACGGTTCCGGACCCGGAAATGGCTATTCATCCTGAGTGGGCAAAAGTATATACCAGCATGGGACAGACTGCTGAAAATGTAGCCAGCAGATATGGCATCAGCAGAATTGAACAGGATGAAATGGGTGTGCGCAGCAACCAAAGAGCAATTGCTGCCAGAGAAAAATTCAAAGAAGAAATAGTACCGGTACCGGTAAAAATTAAAACCCTGGGTCCTGACGGCAAACCTGTAGTCAAAAACATCATGTATGACGTTGATGAGGGAGCCAGAGAAGGCGTAACCGTTGAAAGTCTTGGTAAATTAAAACCCGCCTTTGTTCCCGGCGGAAGTGTAACTGCCGGCAACTCTTCCCAGACTACTGACGGCGCAGCATCAGTAATCGTGATGTCCGCCGACAAAGCCAGAGAACTGGGAATCAAACCCAGATTGAAATATGTCGGTTATGCGGTTGCCGGTTGTGGACCTGATGAAATGGGTGTTGGCCCGGTATATGCAATTCCCAAAGCTTTGAAACGGTATGGTCTTAGTTTAAATGACATCGGTTTGATCGAATTGAACGAAGCTTTTGCGTCCCAGGCCTGCTATTGTATCAGAGAATTAGGTCTCAACCCGGACATCGTTAATGTAAACGGCGGCGCCATAGCCATCGGTCATCCCATGGGCGCCACCGGAGCCAAATTAACTGTTACCTTGATGCATGAGATGGAAAGACGCAAAGTAAAATACGGCATGGTTTCCATGTGCATCGGCGGCGGACAAGGTGCTGCCGGTATTTTTGAACTTTGCGATTAATTATGTTGATAATTTTAAATTAGGCCAATCTTATTGATCCATTTTTATATGAGGCTGTCCCAAATCTTAAAAAGGGTTTATGGGGCAGCCTTTTTTAGCAGCAACGAGGATAAGGTCTAATTAATTGCGAGAATCCCAGAAATTACATAAAACATATAAATTACGTTGACTCAGGTTCGTCTGTATATATATCTGTTCCCAGTCAGCTCGCGTTCCACCTGGCCACCGTTCAGCAGCGAAGCAAGGTAACCCAGGGTTTCAGCCAGCACCAGACGGCGGATGTGGATATACTGGTTGGGCTTAAAGACATCAGCGGCGACTTCCCAGGCGGTCGAGGGCGTCTTGACCGCCTCATAAACGATCTGTTTGCGTTTCTCATGATGGGCAGCAATAAGATCAATCTTGCCTTTCAGATCGGTAAAAGTTTTGCCGTGACCGGGAATGACCAGACCTGCATCCAGCTTTTTTAATCCTGTCAGTGCCTCCAGATGGGTGTCGCAGGGATTGCTTAGATAGGTATGGGGCCAGTCGGTTAAATGCAGAATGGTATGGTCGACAACATTGTCACCGGTAAAAAAAATCCCGCCGGCGGAGTTGTAAAACACTACATGTCCGTCCGTATGACCCGGTACCGCGATGGCCTTGTACTCCTGTCCATGCAGATTTAGGCTCAGACCAGCCGAATAGGGAACAAACTCAGGCAACGGCTGAATGTAAGTGTTAATATAATTGATATTGTCGCTTAGCTCACGTACAAATTCCTCCGGCCAACCCATCAACAGACATTCATGCACCGCGATGTCAAAATAACTATCGGTATCTATAAAGCGCTGCCAGGTAACCAGATCATCCACCGGAAGATAAACCGGAACGTCAGCCATTTCCTGCAGCCAACCCGCCATGCCGCTGTGGTCATGATGATAATGAGTCAGATAAACCGCTTTAATGCGGCGCATGGTGATGCCGATGGCCTTAAGCGCGGAAATGAAAAGATCGTTGTTCTGTTCCAGGTTGACACCCGTATCCAGAACGATCCAACCATCATCTGCTTCAATAATAAAACAATTGTTTTCCTTTAGAGGAAAGGGCATGAACATTCTGAGGATATAGATTTCCCCCTGCTTTTGCAGCCAGCCTTCCTCCCACATTTTAGCAGTATCCAAAATATCATCCTCCGTGAGCAGTTATATTCCTATTATTTGTCAAATCGACCCCGGCAGGCAAGTAGAAAATTGTCTAAATAAAACCATCCTGCCGTAAAACGAAGTGGTCAGAATATCAAAAAAAAAGATGAATAGCTGCGATTACGCAAAAATCCCGTTGGTTCAGCGCAGCTTGTGTACGCTTCAATCACGGGATTCCTGCCAGTCTTGTTTTTTACTTTTTTATTCGTTTAGGGATTGTAGACTTACATGATTGATATAGAATGAATCGTCTTAAGCGGCGAAATATTTTCGAGCTTAATTGTCCAGGATTCGTTTCAGGAAGATACGGGTTCTCTCATTGTTGGGATTGTTGAAAATGACTTCCGGTGTATCTTCTTCCACGATCACGCCGTCATCCATAAACACCACCCGATGGGCAACATCGCGGGCAAAGGCCATTTCATGCG
>JAAYCZ010000155.1 GCA_012729495.1 Syntrophomonadaceae bacterium
CGGAAAAATGTCTGCAGATTTTGCGGCACCAGAAGGAAATTGCGTTGTATGGGAACAAGAATGCCATCTCCGATATCGGGGTTGGCGCAGAGTTGGCTGCAGCAGGCATAAAAAGCGCTGCGCTGAACGTACAGATCAATTTGCCTTCTATTGAAGACCAGACTGTCAAAGCAGATGCTATCCATAAAATTGATCGCATAACCAGAGAAGGAGAACTTCTACGGGCTGAAATTATGGCGGTAGTTGAACGCCGTATCGGATAGTGATTTTCGGGGACAGTCCCCAAAAATCAAAATAAAAGCAAAATGATTTTTGGGGACTGTCCCCGAAAATCATTTGGGGCGTTTTAATTTTGCGTAGAGCAAATATTAAAACGCCCTTTTTGCTGAAGGATTTCACTTGATTTTATGGAATATAATAAATATAACGATATGTAATATTAAATTACAGGAGGAGATAGTATGGTTTTGAAGGCACCGGATTCCTATGTTTACAGCGGCCCTCGCAATGATTTGCTGGCCAACTTTATGCGTGATGTGCCCAGTACAGTGCATATGTTTTACAATACGGTAAAATACTGCGGCCATCGCCCGGCGCAGAAGTACACCAACGGCAGCTGCTACCTGACGTTGACCTACAATGAATTTGCGGAACGGGTTGAGAATTTCGGGCAGGGATTTATGGCGCTGGGATTACAAAAAGGTGATCGGCTAACCATTATGGCGCCAACTAATCCTATCTGGGACTGGGCTGATTACGGCGGACGTGCGGCAGGCTGTTCAGTCAATACTATTTATCCGGACGACTCCAGTGAAACAATTATTTTCACCACCAATCACAGTGAGAGCAGCTGTATATGTGTTCATGACGAAGTGTTGCTGCAAAAGATATTAAATGTCTGGGACCAACTGCCCACCGTCAAACATATTGTGGTTATGAACTCCACCTATAAAAGCGAAATAAAAAATGTTATGAATATGCAGGAACTATGGGATTTGGGGCAGGAATTCCGCACCCAAAATCCTAATGCTTATAAAGAACGCTGGCAGTCCCTTACCCAGGATGACCTCTGTACAATTCTCTACACGTCAGGAACAACCGGCAAACAAAAGGGATGCCCGTTGACTCATAAAAATATTTTAAGTTCAACTTTGGGTGTCAGTCAGGTCGGATATTACGGCAATACTCCATTTAGTGCAGATGATACGGTATTTTCAATATTACCTTTAAGTCATAACTGGAATCGCATCGACAACCATAGTGCCTGTATTTCTTACGGGGGATTGATTGGTTATGCCCAGAGCCCCAGGACTATTTTGCAGGACTTCCAGGAGATCAAGCCCACCTTCGTTATGCTGGTGGCGCGGCTCTGGTCACGCATCTGGAACGGTGTGGCGGGTGCTTTATGCTCCACCCCGGAAGGGAAAAACAAATATGAATGGGCGGTCAATATCGGCCGCAAGGTACTCGAAACCAGAATGGATGAAAACGGTGTCATTGACCTGACCACTGATCCCACCCTTTATCTGGACAGTGCCCTGAAAGCAGAATTTTTGCAGGCGGATCGGGAAGTGTTTGCCTTTTTCCGGGGCGTTTTCGGCGGCCGCATCAATAAAGCCTACTCAGGCGGTGCTCTGCTTCCGGCGGATCTGCAGAAGAATTATTGGGGGATGAATTTCCCGCTGCTGGATGGGTGGGGATTGACAGAGACCGCATCGGGCATTAATATGGTACAGGCGCGCTGTGTCCGCATTGGCTGGGAAGCGCCACAAATGGCAGGCTCAAACATGGAAGTGATGCTTGATCCTGATGATAATGAGGTTCTGGTACGCGGGGACAGCGTCATCAAGGAGTATTTAAATAACCCGGAAGAAACTGCTTTGAATTTTACCCCTGACGGCTGGTTTAGAACCGGTGATATTGGCGAAATTGACCATGGTTTTCTGCGCATAAAAGATCGCAAAAAAGCCATCATCGTGCTGGATACCGGTAAAAACGTTTCTCCCGCCTATATCGAAATGAAGTTCACCAACAATCCCTACGTCGATCAGATTCTGGTTATAGGGGACAACCGCAAATATATCAGCGCCCTGGTGGTACCGATGTATGATAATATTGTTAACATTTTCCGTGAAAAAGGTATTGCCTTCGATGAGTCCGGTTTGGTTTACGCTACCGTCAATGGCATGAATACCTGTGTTGAAGTCGGCGAAGATCTGGCCGGGCATCCGGAGCTTTATAAACTGGTTGATGGCGCTATCAGCAAGGTCAATGATGATCTGGCTGAATTTGAAAGAATCAAAAGGTTTAAAATCATTCCCCGCAAATTCACCGAGGATCGTGATGAGCTGACCCCTACTCTGAAAATCAAGAACCGGGTGGTTTTCGCCCATTATCCCAAAGAAATAGAGGAATTGTATTCCTAAACCGCAAGTGAAAGCAAGGCGAGCAATTGTAGGACAGTTCTCGCCTTGCTTTTTGTCTGCAATCAGTGATTACTCAAGATGTTAGTAACGTTGATTAGATTGTCATGATAATTATTATAAGCTTTGACTCAGTTTTATACTTTAGTCGGCGTTCATTTGTTTCCTATTGAGATTTAATAACGGTGCTAGCTTAAGGCCGGTCTTTTGAGTTTCAAGTTTGGGATTATTTTTTCAATTCTACAATCACTCTTTGTATCGTTACGTGATATCGGGATATTAAATCCTTAATGCTGCGGAGCTTTTCTTTGTATAAATATATGTTATATAATGATGACAATAAATTTGAAAGGATGATCAACCATGGCAAAAGCGCTGGATTTTTACTGTGTAACTTCCTGAAGCACCTGCAGAAAGGCCAAGTCTTGGCTGGAAGAAAATAATCTATCCTTTACCTATCACGATTTGTTAAAAGAGCCCCCTTCCTTAACTGAATTAAAAAAACTGGCCAAACAGGCGGATTTAACCATCAAGGAACTCGTAAATACCAAAAGCCAGGCATATAAACAAAGCAAGCCCGATCTGGAGGCCATGACGGAACAGGAGATATACGAGCTTATTTCCGCCAATCCGCGCATTCTGATCCGTCCAATGCTCAGTAATGGGAAGAAATTGCTTACCGGGTTTAAGGAAGAGCAATACCGGGAATATATAAAATAAGTACTTGCCAAAAGTATAGTAAAAATCACCCTGAAGAAAATCCGAAGCGAAGATGCCGAAGGGCATCCAGTACCGAATGCGATAAAGAAGTAGGCGCAGCGATCCCGTGCATTGCTGGATCTTTAAAGCTCAGCCATGACATAAGGAGAGATCAACAAAGCAAAATGAAAGAAAACGCAGAGGAAAGAAATACGGGCACAAAACTGGCAACCCTGGCGGGAGGATGTTTCTGGTGCATGGTTCCTCCGTTTGCCAATTTATCTGGTGTCCTGGAGGTTGTAGTCGGATATACCGGAGGAAAAAGCGAAAATCCTACCTATGAAGAAGTATGTTACGGCACCACCGGCCATATCGAAGCGGTACAGATTCTGTTTGACCCGCAAAGAATATCTTATGAAGAGCTGCTGGAGGTCTTCTGGCGCCAAATCGATCCAACCGATGCCGGCGGACAGTTTGCCGATCGCGGTGTTTCTTACCGGACCGCGATCTTTTATCATGATGAAAACCAGCTCCAAATAGCCCGGGATTCGATAAAAAAATTGAATCAGAGCCGACGTTTTAATGCTCCCGTGGCTACCATGCTGCTACCGGCACAGCCATTTTACCCGGCGGAGGAATACCACCAGGACTATTATAAAAAGAGCCCTGCCCATTACAGCCGTTATAAAGCCGGATCCGGAAGGGAAGCTTTTATTAAGACATTTTGGACCGAAGCCGGATCGATTCCTGATCCGGAACATATGGCGGAACTGGCCAAAAGACTGACCAAACTTCAGTTCGATGTCACCCAGAACAATGCTACCGAACCGCCTTTCCGTAATGAATATTGGGATAACCATCGTGCCGGGATCTACGTGGACATCGTATCCGGCGAGGTCTTGTTCAGTTCTCTGGACAAATTTGATTCCGGTTGTGGCTGGCCCAGTTTTATGAAACCAGTACGGGTGGAAGCCTTGACGGAGAAAAGCGATTCGAGCCATGGTATGCGCCGCACGGAAGTACGCAGTCAGCAAGCCGATTCCCATCTGGGCCATGTATTCAATGACGGACCTGTACCCACCGGCCTGCGCTACTGCATCAATTCGGCGGCATTGCGTTTCATTCCGGTGGAGGAGATGGAAGCGGCGGGATACGGTGAATATTTGAGCTTGTTCAAAATAAAAAACTAAAACTGGAAGGTTATCTGAAGTTTATGCATTAGCCCGCTTGGGGCCGGTCTTTTAACTGATCAGATTTGCGGTATTATTTCTCGACTGAAGCCTCGGGATTCTTATTTTAAGCTGCATCTCTTCGTTTTTGGGTAACGGAATATTTTCTATGCTGTAAGTTTTCTTATCCCGTTATGTACTGTCGCTCGGCTGCCGCCTTACCCCCTGCGCTTTTCCTTAATAGTGAGCGGTAGCGAACATATGTAATACCCGGAGGGTGCTACTAAAGCATAAACCTCTACGCAAGTTGGGATAGTTCTTAATAACTTGGTGCCAGGCACCAAGTTATTAAGTTATTTGGCTCTGGAACATACAAAATCAGCGAAGAAACGGCCCCTGTCATTACAACAAGGGCCGCCAGAACGTTCAGAAATGTTTCACGTGAAACATTTCTGCAACTCTAATGAGACTAATTATTATATATCATCCTATTTAAATACCACCGGAACGATTACTTTGTTGCGGTCGGAGCCATCCTTCATGCTTACTTCAAAGACTTCCAGCTGTCCTTTCTGGCCCGCGCCGGGCGACTTAAATTGGAGCTCGGTCGCATAATCACCCCGCTCCGGGGCACCAACAGCAGCATTAGTAAATCCTGAGGCGAGGATATTACCTTGCGCATCTTTTAAACGGTAACTGACGGTTGCCTCAAAAACCATGGCACTGCCGGCAATTTTTAACGGACTGCTGATCACCTGATTGTCAACCGGAGATGTTACCCATATCAAAGGTTCCTGTACCAATGACATATTACGGCTGAAGGGCTGTTCATACAAACCCACATGTCCCCACCAGTCCATGGCATTTTCTGCTTTGCCGTTAACGGTAAAGGAGACTTTAATAATATTGGGAAATTCGGTCAGGGTGTTAACAATACTGGCAATTCCCAATGCTTCACCGCTGGAGCCGACATTGGCATTCAGCACCTCGGGAGAAAAATCAACCGTTGCTAATCCCTGGTCATCGATTTTAACCCCCAAAACCTTGGTCGCAGCGGGCAATACCTTGTGAGCTCCGCTGGTTGTCGGGGTTCCCTTGATCAGTTCTTCCACGGCTGTCTTGGGCATGTCAGTCGTCTTTTTGAGCGTATGAATCTCGCGTACCAGGAAACTATTGTACTGGGTATCCTTCGGATAATATACAACTACACTGATATTTTTGGCGGCCGGTACCGGGTTTTTGTCTTTATCCTTATCTTTGCTGAATAAATCACAGCCAGCCGCCAGAAATAATACTGTCAGCAACAGTAAAAGTCCGATAACCTTGCCATACCGGTTCATATAAAATACCCCCTATGAATTATCCTTATAGACATAATATAAACGATTTGGGCAAAATCTTTCATCCTGCTTGTAAATAATAATGGTACCTTATACAATTTCATTAACATAATGATGAAAATAGTACAGTTTTGGAGCAGGAGAGAATTTCATACCCTGCTTTCCAAACGGAGTATTATATCAAGGAAATGGAAATTATTTAATTTACTTTGGAAAAGAGGCGGCTTGGACGAAGACAGCAAGATCCGAAGAAAAGACAGCTTTATTCACCGTCATGACAACTTCATTTATGACTACTTTTATGGGCAGTTCGATCAATTTGGCCCTGCCCGCCATGGGCAATGATTTGGGCAGCAATGCCATAATAACCAGTTGGATCATTACGGCCTATATTTTATCCTCGGCAATTTTCTTGCTGCCTTTTGGGCGTTTGGCAGATATCAAGGGCCGGCGCAAAGTATATCTGACCGGTACCATTTTATATTCCTTGTTTACTTTGTTGGTACCGTTTGCAAATTCCGTGCAAATGATCATTGCTCTGCGTGCCCTTCAGGGTCTGAGTGCAGCCATGATATTTGGTACCGGTATGGCTATTTTAAGTGCAGTGTATCCTCCTCAAAGAAGGGGGAAAGCGCTTGGATATAGCGTTTCCGTAACCTATCTGGGATTATCCGTAGGCCCGGTAGTGGGTGGAATGATGAATCAACATCTGGGCTGGGAAAGTATTTTTTACGTTTCGGCTGTCATGGGATTGGCTGCTGTGTACGGTGCTTATGCCAGACTTAAAGGAGAATGGGTAGGCGCACCGGGAGAAAGATTTGATGTAACCGGGGCATTGCTTTATATCCTGGGTTTAATGGCATTTTTATATGGTCTATCATCAGTGGAAAGTTCGCATTGGGCGGTTTATTTGGCAGCGGCGGGACTGGTCTTGCTGGCTCTTTTTATTAAATGGGAGTTAAAAACCCCGGAACCGATTTTAAAAATTCATATGTTTAAAAACAACTTGACCTTTACCATGTCCAATCTGGCTGCTTTAATCAATTACAGCGCGACATTTGCAGTGACTTTCCTGCTATCAGTTTATTTACAGGTGGTACGGGGATACACTTCCCAAACTGCCGGTTTGATTTTGCTGGCGCAGCCACTGATGATGGCCCTGCTGTCGCCGCTGGCAGGGGCGCTTTCGGATCGGATGGAACCGAGGAAAGTAGCATCAATTGGCATGGCCTGCTCGGCTCTGAGTCTATTCCTCTTCTCTTTCCTGCAGATGGATACTTCACCGCTGCTGCTGGTTGCTATTTTAATTTTGGCGGGGATAGGTTTTGCATTATTCTCCTCGCCCAATAATAATGCAATTATGGGCTCGGTACATATGAAATTCTATGGCATAGCTTCTTCTATTCTTGGTACAATGCGTCTGGTGGGGCAGGCTGCCAGCATGTCCATAGTAACTTTGCTGGTGGCAATATTTGTTGGTCGGGTTGCACTGACTGCGGCTGAGCCTGCTGATCTTATGGTTATGTTACGGGTAGCCTTTGTCATTTTTACGGTATTATGCCTTTTAGGCATTGCTGCCTCTTTGGCCCGCGGACGCGTACATGAAACAAGGGCAGGAGAGACTAATGCATAGCTGGATTTTTGATATATTCCTATTCCTGTGATTCAACCAGCTGAATTATACTGATGCCATTTTCCAGCATGGCCTGTTCTGCCAGGATTATCAAATTATTTGAGAAAAGGGGAATACCATGAATTTTATCGGCAACACTCCTGCCCGTCTCACATCTTCATACTGAGCGAAATGATTATGTATCAAAACATATCTGTTAAAATGATATAAAAAGGGAGGTATGTATATGTGTTTCTTTAAACAAGATGTATACATTGGATATTCCATGGGGGATCTGGCGAAAGTAAGGCAGGCTTTAGCCAATGAAGGCATCAAATATTCTTATAAAGTTCTGGATCATTCGGGACAATGGCGGGGCCGTGGTACAATAAGGGGTAATGCTGGAAGCATGGGAATGAATATGGACTATGCAAAACAATATACAGTAGCGGTTAAGAGAAAGGATTTTGAACGGGCAAGTTATCTGGTTAATAGAGCTTTGCATTCATAATTAAATCTGCAAGATATTTTATTTAAAGAAGCATGATCGGGGAACAGGGTAATGAAATCATTTTTACAAAAGCATAAAAAAGCTGTTTGGGTTATGATTGTTTTTATGGCAGCGCTGGGGGCAGTCTTTTTAGCGATTAACAATTATGTTGAACGGATGGGAGCAAAATACATATATTCGGCACAAGATGTTCCCGCCGCTGATACCGTTCTTATTTTGGGGGCATACGTGTTTCCGGACGGAACCTTGTCAACCATGCTTAAAGACCGGGTAACGACCGGTTATGAGTTATACTTAAACGGCAAAGCCCCCAAGATCATCGTGAGCGGGGATCATGGACGCCAAGATTATGATGAAGTAAATACGATGAAGAACTACATTAAAAACCAGGGGGTAGACGGACAGGATATATTTATGGATCATGCCGGGTTCAGTACCTATGAAAGTTTATATCGGGCGCGGGATATTTTCCAGGTGGAGAAGGTTATTATTGTGACCCAGAGATATCATCTCTTGCGGGCACTGTTCATAGCCAGAGAACTGGGGCTTGAAGCCTACGGAGTGGCCTCTGATCATCATGATTACGGGCCGGTAATGACTACCTATGAAGCAAGAGAAATGGCAGCCCGGAATAAGGATTTTTGGTCGGCAAAAGTATTTAAACCCCTGCCTACTTTTTTAGGGGATGCGATACCGGTATTTGGCGACGGCGGAGCTACGGATGATAAACCTTTATAGTGGGTTTAAGAATACAGTTGCCTTGATAATTGAATATAGCTTTAGCGGTTCTTTTTTATTCCCAGCCGCTCTTTCAACCTTTCAA
>JAAYCZ010000156.1 GCA_012729495.1 Syntrophomonadaceae bacterium
AGCATAAATCTGGTATCTATTTTCCCCTCTTTTATAAGCTCCAGTATGGTGTCAACCCCTTGACATTGCTGGATACCGGTTCTCAATTGCAAGTTGCGGTTAGGCATAAGATCGAGCGGCAGTTCCAACGGTTTGGCAAATAAGGAAATGGTCGAAAGTATCCCGCCGATACCCAGGGAACGGGCTGCCGCCGTCATCGTACTCTGCACACCGGCAGTTTCCACTACAGCATTTACGCCGCGTTTGTGGGTTATCTCACGAATTCTCTTGACCGCATCTTCCTCGGTCGGATTGATAATATAATCAGCCACACCGGCATTTAAAACTGCATCCAGGCGATATTGGGCCAAATCAACGGCAATGACTGTTTCAGCTTCAAAAACTTTTTTCGCCAATATGCATGCACACATTCCTACCGGACCAACGCCAAACACTGCCACGGAATCTCCTTTTTTTACCTCGGCATTGGTTATGCCAAACCAGGCAGTTCCCAGCATATCTCCTGCCAGTAAAACGTCTTCTTCCGCCAGACCTTCGGGAATATGCTTCATGGTCTGGGCAGCGAAAGGTATTCTAACATATTCAGCCAAAGCACCGTGCAAATCTTTAATATTTCCGTAACAGCCTCCATGCAAGCAAAAACTCGGATATCCGCTTTTGCACATAACACATTCATTACAAAATGCCCCCGGCAGGCAGCTAACCCGGTCGCCAACTTTAAATCCTTCAACCGCCGAGCCCAGCTCAACTATTTCTCCACAGAATTCATGGCCAAGAATTATCGGCCATCTTACAAATGGAATATGTCCTTCCAGTATATGAATATCTGATGTACAAGGGGTGGCCAGCGTAACTCTTAATATAGCGTCACCCGGATCCTGAATCTGCGGCACCGGCACCTCATCCAGACTGAACTGATGCGGACTATGGTAAACTAGGGCTTTCATTGTCATTTCTCCCACCAAAATTCCTCCTTTTATACCTGCAGCGTTTAAAATCATTTATATAATTATCGCACTTAATTGTTCATATAAGAATAGGGGCAATTCGAAAATTGCCCCTATGGATCTATCGTTTAATGATAATTATTCTTTAATGCCAGCCAGATATCTGGCCAATTTCTTTTTGCCTTCAATGTCATAGCCGCCGAAGATAGCGATATCTTCCATGATCGGTGATCCTCCGCCATGTACACCGGCAACCAGCAGTGCTGCGCCGACTTCACCGGTCAGAATGTCGCTGGCCAGTGCAAATGCCCGATAAGCATTTTCGTCAGATATACCTGCACGACGCTTGGAGTACTTACGTACAAAATCACCGACTACAGGATTGTTGTATTCCTTGGACAGCGGCAGGGTTGCCGGCAGACCACCGGAAATATCGCACAGGGCTGCATATTCGCTGTACATATGGTGACCAGCATGACGTCTGCCCACATTGGCGTAAATCATGTTCGGAACCTGGGTACCGGAAGGAGCCTTGGTGGATTTCACACTGGCCGTAAACCCAGCTGCGAAAACCAGCTCAGCCACACTGATCAATTCAACCAAGGTGTCGCGGGTGTGCTCAGTCTTGGCAACGTTATTGTAATCAGCCAGCAGGGCGGCCGTTCCCAGAATAACATCACCGATGCCAGGTTTGCATCCGCAATAGCTGTGTCTGTGATAGAGGGCAAATAACAATGCCAGCATGCCGCCCATATCCGTTTCACCGTTGAGGAAGATTCTCTCGTTGGGAACAAAAACATGGTCAAAAACAGTCATACTTTCAATATCAGCCAGATCGGTATAGGGAGCATAGAGATTTTCATCTCTCTCCAGGGAAATGGCCTGACGGGCAATCAGATATACACCTTCTGCATCAGCCGGAATCGCAAAAGCAATCGCATAGTCCTGCTCATTTTTGCCAATTGCACGGGTCGGGAAGACCAGCAGTTCGTCTGCATAGGGGGCCATGGTGTTATGCAGTTTGGCACCGCATACCACTACGCCGTCTTCTCTTCTTTCCACTACATGCAAATACTGATCGGGATCTTCCTGTTCCCCCGGTCTCTTGCTGCGGTCGCCCTTGGCGTCGGTCTGGGAAGCAGCGCCGATCAAATCGTTTTCCTGATAATATTCCAGGAATTTCAGCCATCTTTCATGATAATTGGTTCCATATTTCAAATCCGCATTCTTGGTCACAACGGAAAGGGCATTCATGGAATCTGCGCCCATGCATCTCTGAATGCAGCCGCCCATCAAGTTACACAGTTTACGGGTCATTTCCTGTTTCAGGATAAGATCCTCGGCCGACTGGTGAATATGATTAAAACGATTGATCGGTTTGCCGCTGATATGGGATTCAGTCGACAACCATTTGCTGTACTCAGGATCGTTGGCTTTGTCAAAAGTAAGCTGGATCGCTTTGCTGGCATGCATAACTTTGGGATGAGTGCGGTCAACACATTCTCCGTCCAGATAAATGTTGGCTCTCATGCTGGCCAGTTTTTCAAGATATTCTTTGGATGTTCTCATTAATATGCCCTCCTTATGTTTAAGTAAATTTTGATTACGCTTTAATTACAATTTCATTGTAACACAATTTGTGCCAGAGAAAAGAAATTCTTTTCATTAAAATAATTTTGGAATATTTATTATTATTAAAAAATATTCCGCGAACCCGTTTTAAAAAACGTATTTCATTGCAAAATAAGTCGATTATAAGATTGTATACAAATAAACTACCCAAAATTTGAAACGCACCAAATCCTTAGCCCCTGACGCTTTCATCAAATTTCAATCCATTAATGTATTAAAACTCTTCAACCCGTCAGACACATTCTGTGCCATTATGGCATTTTGTGATTTAGATTAAATCATTGCCGTTTGCCCACCATCAACATAAAGAATCTGACCGGTTATATAATCTGAAGCTGCCGAGCTTAAAAATACGACTGCGCCTTTCAGATCATTCTCTCCTCCTAGACGATTCAATGGTACACGAGGCAGAACCAGATGCTTATTCTTCTCCAACAGTCCGCCGCTCATATGGGTGGGGAAGAATCCCGGGCCGATTGCGTTTACACGGATTCCATAGCGAGCCCATTTGC
>JAAYCZ010000157.1 GCA_012729495.1 Syntrophomonadaceae bacterium
CCAAAAAGATAAATACTACAATCGCAACCAGAATTAATACGTTAAATAGTGACCAAAGTATTACATACCAATCCCCAAATACAGGAGGTCTACCTGATGGTTGTACAACAGTATTCATCAGAACATCTCCATTTCTTAATGTGGTTTGTATTTACTATATTAGCATATTTTACATAGCTTGAAGTAACTGCTGGTAGCCCGATCCTTTAATTCTTGCAGGGAAAAAACTTGCCGATTCACCCGGACATATGCGTTATCACATATATTTCATGAAAAAACCCGGGGCCGGCTGTTCACCGGTGGTCTTTATTTGGGGACGATTGTTGAATAGAGCATACCACTTGGATCGGTTCCTCGTCATTGTGCCTTCATATTTACTCGTGCCCGCTCATAAGACCGTTCATGATACAATCGCTTATTTCCTTCTCCATTCCTTTCAACTGCGCGGTCACGGCAACATTGGAGGAAGCAATGGCAACCTTCAGGTTGCTTAAGTTGCTATGCAGCTGGAAAGGATTCTGGGATACATGCAGGGATTGAATGCGGCGACGGGGAATGATTATGGTTTCTTTCCCCAGTTTTCGTGATCTCAATAATAGTATATTGTCCTGCAATTGATAGCCCGCATCATGATACTGCTTGTTGCCTAACCAGGCACCCAGCAGAGGCAGGATAAAGGCCACGTATCCCCAGGGGAGGAAGACAGAACCCAGAATGGCAATGATCAGGGCGGGGATTATAATTATTAATAAATAACGACGTTTAGCCCGCAATGGTAAACTTTGAAACTCCAAAGGCACGCTGAATTCAGGCGCGACTTTCTCAAGAAATTCGGGAAGTTCTGCCTTTGGCAATAATGGAAAAAGCACCTTGCCTTCACCCTTGGCGCCGATATTGCTGATGCTTACCACTTGCACGCTTACCACGCCCAAAGGCTGCCTTAACAAACCTTCCACCACCTTGACTGCCTGAATGCGTTTCAGCGGGATGTTTAGTTGCTGTTTTTCGAAAAGCCCCCGGTTGATTTTGATACTGTCACCTTCCCGGCGCAGGTGAAAACCGCTGAACCGGATGATCGTTCCGAAGAGGGACAGGAGCCAGGCCAACAGGATCAGGAGGAACACCGCCAGGATAATCAGGCTGACTCTTGCGGCAGCCAGATGCTCGGCATAGCTCCCGATTTTTACCCAGACATTCATTTGGGGCAGGAAATCATCAAGTTGGGAAAGCACAACCAGTATCGCGCTGATGGCTACGCCGATACCGTTCGAGGTGCTGGCCAGGAGCAACAGGGAACGGATCGAGAGTTTGTATTCGATAGAATCCTTTCCGTCCGGGGCTTCCTCAAGTAGCTTTCCCCCTGCCTGCAGGATTTTCTGCAGCTCCAGTGCCGTTTTTCGCGGCAGGGCTGCCAACACAAATTCTGCTTCTTTGCCTCCGCCTGCTGTTTCCACCTCAACTTTTACCAGACCGAACAAGCGCTGCAAAATACCGGCGGTAATCTGTACCGACTGAATCCGTTCAAAGGGTATATATCTTTTTTTCTTTACCATTACTCCGTATTCCACCCGCAATTCCTGCCCGCTGATATAAAAAACGTAGCGCAGCCAGTAAAGAATACCATAAGCAATGAAGAAGGCAAGTAAAAGCGGAATTGCCACGAAAATCCATTTGCGAAATGTCGGCTGGGCGATGGCAATAATGAGCAGGGGAAGCAATGCCTGTCCCATTGAGTATAATGTACGCACCGTAAAAGACAATATGCCTAAAGGGTGAATTCGCTGAGGCTTATACATCTTCGTCCACCACTCGTGCCAGCACTGATATTTGATCTCTTAACTGCTCTGCCACATCGTCTGCCAGGGCTGGTATCTCATGACTTCCGGCAGCCGTGGAGACGGTGACCGAAGATAGTCCGAAGCGACGCAATAAAGGGCCTTGCTCGGTATCGACATGCTGCACTCTTACCATAGGGATTAAGGTTCGGGTTTTGATGAATACCCCGTGTAAAAGATCGATTTCCTGCTCAGACACATCGTAACGCCAGGTCCGCCATCTTATATCAGGCTGAATAAAGATTAAATAGATCGCATAAGCAAGGATCAGACCCAAAAGCGCATAGGCAATCCAGGTCGGCCATTGCCAGCGCTGCTGGGCCCAAAAACAACCTGCTGGAATGAGCAGCAGAAATACTGTATTAATAACGGCGGACCACCGCCAGTAAGGTACAGCTCTCGGATCAATTCGGTGTTCGGGATTACTTCGCAAAAACTCACCCCATTTTTACATATTCATTCATCTAATATTAGTTTAATATAAAGCTGTGCATTGTCCAACTTTGTGTTACACAGGGACGTTCTTCTTGTAACCCAGCAAAACTTATCTGGAAAGACGCGGATACCGCTTTGTACGTTATGAAAATGACCTGATGATCTCTGCAAAAGCAAGAAAGCAGCCAATTGCAGGAAAATCATGACAACTGTAGAATTGAATAAAAAGGAAGCGGTTGGGATGAGTTTCAAAAGTATATTGAAAGTATTTCCGCGAATTTTGTGCGGGAGTGATCTGATTTATTACGTCACTGAAACAAATGTTTCACGTGAAACATTTCTGCAACAGAAATGCCTTAATAACGCGATTTATGTTTTTGAAAAATGCAAAAATCCATGCAAGCATCTGCGAAAATCTGCCGACAAAATGTAACAAACGCTGGATTTTAAAGGAGTCTGGAAATGCTTATCAGCAGTCAATACAAGGATATTATCATTGGACAGGGTATCCGCTCATTGCCGGGATGGAAAATGGCCATTTATTTATACGTGATAGACGGGCTTTTGATTGATTGCGGCCCTGAAAGTATGAAAGGGTCGATCAGTAAATTCTTGCAGGAAAAACACATTGAGCAGGTTGCTTTGACGCATATACACGAAGATCACTCGGGTATGGCAGCGTGGCTGCAGCGCCAAATGAATGTCCCGGTATATTTACATGAAAAGGCTATCCCGAAAGCAAAGCGGAAAGCGAAATACCGGCTTTATCGTCACATCACCTGGGGGGAACGGCCGGCATTTAATCCGCAACCGATGCCGGAACGGCTGGTGACAGATAAATACACCTTTGATGTAATCGATTCACCCGGACATATGCGTTATCACAATATATTTCATGAAAAAAATCAGGGCTGGTTGTTCACCGGTGATCTTTATATAGGTACAAAACCACTTGGTGCAAGTTACGATGATAATATGCTGGAAACCATCGCCACAATCAATAAAATCCTGGCGCTTGATTTTGATATGATATTCTGCGCTCACAGCGGCGTAGTGCAGAATGGAAAAGCTATGTTCCAAAAGAAGCTGGACTTTTTGCTGGAGATTCAGGACAAGGTTAACGTCTTAAGACAGCAGGGACTGGATAACCATGAGATAGATAAGAGGCTCAACCCGCAAAAACTTCCCGTCACGTTTTTCTCTCGTGGCGAATGGTCATCCTATCATATGGTGAACACGATATAATGATTTGCTTTATTCCGC
>JAAYCZ010000158.1 GCA_012729495.1 Syntrophomonadaceae bacterium
AATGCTGATCCCCATGGTTTTATTTATATTCCCAACTATTTTTCTGATCTTGCTTGGGCCTTCCGTAATTCAGATTATGGAGACTTTTAAATAATGAAAAAGCTCTATTGTCGGGTTTCCAATCAGAGTAATAAAATGATCGCTGCAAATATTGAAGTAGCCGGAAGCTTTTTGCCTCGATTACGTGGCTTGTTAGGAAAGAAAACCCTGTCGCCGGGCGAAGGTATGTTGTTACGGCCTTGTAATTCAATCCATTGCTTGGGGATGCGGTTTCCCATTGATGTGATTTTTATGGACCGTCATACCCGGGTAACCCGTATAAGGGAATACATGTATCCATGCTCCCTGGCATCAGATCATAAAGCTCACTGTGTATTGGAACTGTGTGCCGGGGAAATTAAAAAACACGGGATAGAAGTTGGCGATCAGCTGCGGCTATATTTTACGTATGTACCAATTGATTCCGATAGACGAAGATAACTTGCAATCTTATCCCGCCCAGGTAATAAAACCTGACTTCCTGCCTAAATTCAACATACCCGTGAATAGAATCCCATGCGTTCCGCTATGTTTTTGTACTGCATGAAATCTACATATTTCCGTTTGTGTAGGTGCTTGGCCATTCTCCAGGGATAGTTTATCAGGAAAGTTCTATATCTTAAATTCATTACCTCAAGGTAAAAATATTTGAATCATTAGTGAATTAATTATAAATATTTTATATTGTTAGAAGATTCTACTTAAATTATCCTAAAAATAGCAAGTTTAGAGGAAATATTCAGTAGATAGTTTATTTCAAGAAATTTGCGAATTAATATTTTTTAAGGAGGAGATTTTTTTGAAAGTACTCATTACAGGCGCTGCTGGACAGATGGCTCAACCGGTAATAAAATATCTCAGTACATTAGCGGTAGTAGATGAAATTTCTCTGGGTGATCTATCCGAGGAGAGATTGGCTGCCGTTATAGAAAAGCATGGTTCACCTAAATTAAAACCTGTGAAGTTGGATGTACGCAATCCACAACTTTTGTCCGAGGCTTTAGCTGGCCAGGATGTTGTATTGAACCTGGTTGGTCCTTACTATAAATTTGGCACTACAGTTCTGGAGGCAGCTATTAAAAGTGGGGTTAACTATGTGGATATTGTTGATGATTTTGACACCACTCAAGAGCTGCTGGATTTAAACGACCAGGCCGCGGCTGCAGGTATAACTGCTCTTATAGCTACGGGGGCTTCACCCGGCTTGACCAACATTCTTGCCCGGCTTAGTGCTGATCTCCTGGATGAAGTAGAAGAAATAAACACTTCCTGGGTAGTCGGGGAAGCAAATTCCGAATATACTGGTGCCCTTGTACATCTTTTCCATGCCATGGGCAATGAAGTTCCGACCTTTAGGGACGGAAAGATTGAGTTTATTATGCCGTGCCAGCAGGATGGTGCCTGTGTAGTTAATTTTCCGCAGCCGTTTGGTGAATTTGAAGTATTTCACATCGGCCATCCGGAACCGGTTACCTTGGGTAAATTTATTCCCGGGGTCAAGACGGTTACCAACCGCGGTGCTATCTGGCCAAAGGATAAAAACGACTTGTTCCGGGTGTTGGTAGCATCAGGTTTTACCAGCGAGCAGCCAATCCCCTTCAAGGGCGAAATGGTACCCCCGCTGGACTTTTTTGAAGCGATGTTCAGAATATGGAAGGTAGTATTGCCACCAGATACGGAACCATCCAAGATGGCAACCTGTATTGAGGTAAAGGGCAAAAAAGGAGACAGTAATGTAGTTTATACTTTCTACCTGTCAGATTATGGCGAGATGGAGGAGTTTACAGGCAATTCAGCGGCGGTTGGGGTTGAAATGGTACTGGACGGGCAAGCCAGTATTAAAGGGGTTATTGCACCTGAATGCCTGAATCCGCTGGAATATCTGAGCCGGCTTCGCCAGCCCACCAATGCTTTTGATAAAATTATGATGATAAAAACAGTTAACGGAGATATTGCCAAAGCTGGCCCGATATATGATAAAAATATCTGGCATGAGCTATGGGAGAATAAATAATTAGGGTGGATTAAAGTGAACGTTGTACGTCTGGCACTGGATAATATCAATAAATATGGTGAATACGTTTTCCTGAAGTTTAATGGCCGGGAATATACCAACATTGAATTGGAGCGGTTTTCCAATCGTCTTGGGCACGGTTTGCAGCAAAGAGGCCTGCAAAAGGATGAGCGGGTGTTGGTATTTCTCCATAACATGCCCGAGGTGATAATCAGCTATTACGCCATTCTGCGGGCCGGGGCATTAGTGGTGCCGGTTAACCCGCAGCTGGGCGCGCAGGAACTCGCCTATATTATTGATCACAGTGAAGCAGCCATGATAATATGTTCAGCCCGGTTGTCGGCAACGGTTCGCCAGGCGCAAGAGCTTGCTGCGGTGGAATCTCTCGTAATCGTGGTAGGGGAAGACTCCGAGGGGGACTTTATCCCCATCGGGGAATGCTATGTCGAGGATGATGAGCTGCTCATGGTTGATCGCCCAGGTGATGCCGGCGCGGCCATCATATATACCTCAGGTACAACCGGTATCCCCAAAGGAGTTATCCTTAGCCATTTAAATCTGTACATGGAGGGGCATTCGGATATACAGGTGATGGGCTTGATCGGCAGTGACGGCAGCAGGCTGATAGACAAGATAAACCTGCTGGTTGTTTTACCACTCACCCATGTTTACGGCTTATGTACCATGGCAGTTGCTTATTTGACAGGGGGGACCATTTTCCTTTTACCCGGTTTTAATATTGAGCAAATCCTGGAGAGCATACAGACCAACGAAATCACCGTTTTCGGGGGGATACCCGTCATGTACGCCGCTTTGGCTGCTTATCCGGCGGCGGAAGATTACAACGTAAGTTCGGTAGTGCGATGGCTTTGCGGAGCTGTACCACTTTCATCCGAAGTTCGCCATTCTTTCGAAAAAAGATACCAAGCCATTATACTTGAAGGCTACGGACTTACCGAAACGGTGGCCGGTTTCAGCCTGCAGCGGCATGATCGCCTCATAAAGCCCGGTTCGGTAGGGCAGCCCATCGTCTGTGCTGAGATTCGCGTGGCAGATGACGAGGGCAGACCACTCCCGCCCGGGCATATTGGGGAATTCAGTATCAAGGGTTCCAATGTTATGAAGGGCTATTATAAAAACGACGCGGAAACAGCCAGGATTATAAGGGATGGTTGGTTGTATACGGGTGATATTGGGTATATGGATGAAGACGGGGATATTTTTCTTATTGAGCGGAAAAACGATTTAATTAAATGTGCCGGTTTAACCATATTTCCCAGTGAGGTAGAGGAAGTGCTCTGCAGCCACCCTGATATCGATAAGGCTGCCGTGCTGGGAATCCCGGATGAGAAGGGGAGCAAGCAGGTGGGGGCTTTTATTGTACTTAAAAAAGGAGCTAAAACCAGTCCTGCCAGTATTCAGGATTATTGCCGGGAGAGCCTGGCCGAATATAAGATACCCCACTATATTGAGTTTTGTGATGATCTGCCCAAGAACGAGCTGGGCAGAATATTGCGAAAAGAACTCAAGCAAAAAGTAAATAACTGATTAATATATAATTCATCAAGCAATCCATTCTTACCATTGATAATTGCGTAATTTTAAACGCAACATAAAGCATTTTAAAAAATCGTATCATAATAGCATTTTTAATCTTTTCAGGGCAATAAATCGAAGCAGTTATTAATATTAAAAAGGAGCTGTATATAAATGCGTATTTTAGCAATAGGCGGGGCCGGGGAAATGGGTTCGGTGGCAGTGGAACATCTGATCACCCAGCCGGAGTGCAGTGAAATAATAATTGCGGATTATAATTATGAGGCGGCAGTAAAGCTGAAAGAGCGCCTGGCCAGCCCCAAGGCCATTGCGCTGAAGTTGGATGTTATGGATAAGCCGGCGCTGATGGAGGCCATGAAGGATGTTACGGTAGTAATGAATTTTGCCGGACCATTTTACAAGCTAGCTCATTATGTGGTAGAGGCCGCGATTGAATCCAAAGTTAATTATGTAGATGTCTGTGATGATTATGATGCCACCAGCAAGCTGTTTGATTATGATAAAGCGGCCCAGGAAGCGGGTGTGACCATATTAATTGGAATGGGAGCGTCTCCCGGTATTTCCAACATGTTTACCCGCATTGGAGCCGATTGGCTGGATCAGGTGGAAGAAATCCATACTTGCTGGGCTACCGGTGACACTGATACCGGTGAGGATGCCAAAGAAGGGGCAGCGGTATTATATCATCTGTTACATGCAATCGGCGGCACCGTTCCTTCATACCAGGATTATGACTGGCGGCAGATTAAGCCGATGATAGATGCCGGAGCTCTGACGGCAGTATTTCCGCCCCCATTGGGAGAAGTAACCTTTCACGATATTGGCCACCCCGAACCGATAACCATTCCGCGTTTCATCAAAGGAGTAAAAACCGTAACCAATAAAGGTTGTGTCTTATCTTACACGAGATTGGTAAGGAACCTGGTGGATTTAGAACTGTGGCAGGAAAAACCGATTCAATTGGGCAACCAAATGATATCGCCGGCGGACTTTACTGTAGCCTATTTGCTGCAGAACCCACAGGTGATGCAAACCGGTGAGTCTGTAGGAGTTGGCGGGCTCTATATTTCGGTTAAGGGCACTAAAAAGGGAGAGACCAGAAAATATGAATTAATGCGTATGAGTTCCGAATCCATGGGCGAGGCTACCGGGTTGCCGACTGCAGCAGCGGCGATCCTTTTGGGTTCAGGTAAAATCAAGCAAGCTGGGGTTATTGCCCCGGAATGTATTGACCCGGTTCTGCTTATAAAGGAATTGGCCAAAAGAGAGGCGCCTGAGGGACAGTACAACAGCGGCTTGATTATTAGATTAGTTGATGCAGAGGGCGATGTTAAGGTTATCAGCCCGGGCAAACCGATGATTGAACTCCTGGATGAAATTAGTTCAAGGGACTAATTAAACACGTCAGTAGCTCCCCAACGGAGAAGATTTAATAATTGGATCGGTATTCATAACCAGGGGCAAAAGCGGAGTTTGCTGCCGCTTTTGCCCCAATTATAGAATGAAAAAGGGGGCCTGTAGATGGAAGAGAAAGGTAAATTGTTTTACGGATGGTGGGTTGTCGTCGCTTGTTTTTTCCTGATGTTTGCCGGGATCGGTATTACTTTGAACTGTACTGGGGTATTCTTTAGTGCCATTATTGAAGACTTGCAGTTTTCACGGGAAGCCTTGGGGTTATACCTGACTATCATAGCCCTATCAGCCATGTTTGCTTTTCCTGTCTTGGGAAAATTAATCGTTAAATATAATTCCCAAGTAGTTATCGGTATTTGCCTAATTGTTACCGGTGTCGCCTTTGCCGCTTATTCACAATGCACTCAGCTGTGGCATTTCTATTTGGTTTCAGTACTCGTCGGGGCTTTCGGGGCAGGAACTTCTACTCTGCCGGCCTCCATACTTCTAACCAACTGGTTTAATGATAAACGCGGGTTGGCTATGGGGATAGCTTTTACCGGCAGCGGTATCGGGGGCATGTTGTGTAATCCTTTGGCCCAATGGGTCATAAACAACTATGACTGGCAAATGGCATATATTGTTTTGGCAGTTTTGTTCCTGGTGGTCACCTTACCTTTTGTTCTTTTCGTTATCAAGCTTCATCCGAGCATGAAAGGCATGACTGCTTTAGGGGATACGGATGAGTCAGAAGAAACCGCTGCCTTGCATGGCCTGAATGCTGGTGAGGCATTGAGAAACATGTCCTTCTGGATAATTGCACTGTGCTTCCTGATATTGGAGATGATTACATTTGGGGTACAGAACAATATTCCGATTTATCTTAAAGACGTTGGCTATACAGCCACATTTGGCGCCACCATAGCCGCAGCTTATATGGGTTTGCTGGTGCTTGGGAAATTGCTTATGGGATCAATTCTGGACAAATGGGGTGCCAAAATTGGCATAATCTTTGGTGTAACCATGCTCGTTGGCAGTATGTTTGCATTTGTAAATGCCCAGATTATGATGCTGGTAATCGTTTTTGTAATAGCTTTTGCGATGGCCAGCCCCATGGCGACCGTTCTCTCCTCATATATTATCGGCCATGTTTTTGGTAATCTGGACTATGGAACTATTTATGGACTGATACAAATATTTGCTACGGTAGGGTTGGCAATTTCCATGCCTCTATCGGGGGCGATATTTGAAAGAACCGGCAGCCTTACGCCTACATGGTATCTGTTTGCAGCAATGTCTTTGGTAGTTCTTGCTATGTTTATCTACCTGTTGGCGCGCCAGGCCAAGGTTAGCGAGAAGTGGCACAGTCACGACATAACAGCGTAGCGATTAATTAAGGGTAACGGGTTTTGATATGCTAAAATAGTTGGTAATAATTGAATAAGAGTTTTGCATAATCCTATAATTAGCTGCAGATTGTCCGGATAAATAAAAACAGTAATTTAAAATATTTGATTAACATTATTAAAGTGATTGATGGCAAAAAACTATAATGCGCAAGTTTCGAATAGGAGGCCCGGGCCTCCTGTTCGGGCATTTCAGCTGATCTGTCGGCTACCGGGATTCTGGCCGAAAAGAGGTGTTAAAAATGGGTGCAGGTTACGACAATCAAAAAAAATATTTTGAACCGTCTCTTTCCTATGCTTATTTTGCATTGATAAATGAAATACTGACCGGTCATATGAACGATGACAAAGTGCTGCTGAAAAAGTGGAAATGGTTAAATTTACGCCATTTTCCCCAAGTAGTAATGACAGCAGGCTTTATTTACAACCAAACCACAGATTTTGATGTCATGAAACAATTGAAAATGAAAACCATTTTATCAGATTTACGTCAGATTGTGAAATATTGGGACGGAGCTATTGTGATGTCCTGGTATTACGAGCGGATGGTTTTTTTGTTGCCCATCAATGGTTTGGAACCGTCCGATTTAAAAAGGGATTTAATATTAATTGCCAAAAAAATCATAAAGCTGCTGCAAAAAGATTTTTCTTTGCAGGCATCCATTGGGATTGGGAATATATATAATAAACCTTCATTATTATATCGTTCTTTTGAAGAAGCCTGCCAGGCGCAGAAGTCTTATTTGCTGATGGATAGCCCGATTATTTTCTATGAGGACTTAAGCTCTTATCATGAGGATGAAAACGTTTATCCTTTCAGCGATGAATCTGAACTCCTGGTACAGATAAAAAAAGGCAATATTAGAGAGGCTTTAAAGGCTTTAGATAAGTTGAATAAGAAATTTCAAAGTAAAAATCCGGAAGATTCATGGGAGATATATCAAGCTTTTTATTTGGAACTGTTGATAATGATATCCCGTACTTTAATTTTTCAAGGGGCGGATTCCGTATTGGTATCGAGCCGGAAGATTCATTTTATGGAGATGCTGGGTAAAATAAATACCCGTGAGGATTACGTCAAATGGTCCTGCAACATGCTGACTTTATTTATTGGTATGGTTAATAAAGATAAATATGGATCATTATCTGAATGTGTAAGAAATTCAGTTATATATCTGCAAAATAATTTCCAGAAACCCGTTACTTTAAAAGAGGTTGCGGATGCCGTCCATGTTAATCCATCCTATCTTAGTCGTACCTTCAAAAAAGAAATGGGAACCAGTTTCAGCGCTTATCTTACCAAATTACGCTTGGATAATGCCAAGCATTATCTGGAGAATTCCCAGGAAAACATCAAGTGCATAGCATATGAGTCTGGTTTTAAAAACCCCAGCTATTTTCATACCGTTTTTAAAAATAATACCGGCATATCTCCAACCGATTTCCGCAATATTATGTGCGATAAATGAATCCGGATTATTAATCAACAGCAAGGATTATACGGATTCCCCAAACAGCGGAGAGATTATTTGATGATCAGTCCTTGTTTTTGTTGCGGTTAGCGGTTGCCCGGTCACGGTCACCTTTATCCAATATGGTTTTCCGCAGGCGCAATGATTTAGGGGTAACTTCAAGCAGTTCATCATCGCTGATAAATTCCAGGCACTTTTCCAGCGACATACTGACCGGCGTAACCAGACGCAGTGCATCATCCGCCCCGGAAGAACGAGTATTGGTAAGATGCTTGCGTTTACAGACGTTAACCGTGATATCAACGTTACGGGCGTTTTCACCAACCACCATGCCAGCATAGACTTCTGTTCCCGGTGCGATAAAAAGCGTTCCTCTTTCCTGGGCATTGTACAATCCGTAGGTAATGGCCGTACCGGATTCCGAGGCGATAAGAGAACCCCGGCTGCGGGTGCTGATATCGC
>JAAYCZ010000159.1 GCA_012729495.1 Syntrophomonadaceae bacterium
ACTATGGCTTCTGCTGACTTCTCACGATAAATCTTGTTTCAACCGGGCTTCTTACTCTGTTTCCGCCCGTCCGTGAGACCTCCCCGGGTAAGAACGCAGTCTTTCCTTCCATCTATTTGCCACATTTACACCGTAAGCTTCCGGATAGTTTAGGGCTTCAGTTCGTCATGCAACCTTACCCAGCTTACATTTGCCTTATGTGATTTCTGTTCGTCAGACCAGAAGTTTGCCTCCGGCTTCCTTCAGATTCCACCTCGCGATGGAAACCCTTGCCCTTGGCTATGTGCTTGGCACTATCAACCCGCACTTGGGACTTTCACCCTTTAGACTGCGCCCATGCCGGGCGCACATGCGAAAAACGCGTTTGAAACTTCAAACGTGTTTGTAAAAACCCCATTATATAGGCAAAAGGTTGGTAGTCATTTGCTTACATGGCACCAGTGATAGATGGATATAATTTCCAATTATAAAGAAATCCTAACTTTTTATTCTATAATTTGGCGACGTCGCCCCGCGCGGCAGAAAATTATGGCTTGTACAACATTTAATTGGTATCCAGGCCTTATTTTACTATCAATATATTTCTGTGGAAGATAGTCCAATTACCATCATACCGGCCAAATTAATGGCTTTTTCATATTGATGGGTGAGGCATTAATTACCACTGAATCCATTAACTTGTTTGTCGTATAATGTGAAAAAAGGGGGGGATGGGATCCATATATAATATTTTGCATTAAATGTAATTAATGAAAGGGTGATAGATTGACACTACGCAGCAAAGTTAAAATATTCATGGTATACATATTAGCTTTTTTCATACTTACTTCTTCCCTGTCAATTCCCCTTAAAGCTGAAGCAGCTGCTTCCGTACAAGTAAAAAAGCTGGCCGCCGGCACTAAATATGAAACCAAATTGTACGTGATTAAAAGCGGCAAAGCTGGTCCGGTGGTACTAATCGTCGGCGGTATACACGGCAACGAGATTGCAGGTTACAAGGCCGCATTAAAAGTCTGTAACTACCGTCCCGCTCGGGGTACTTTGCTGGTTATTCCCCAAGCCAATGTACTGGCTATCGAAGCTAAAAAGCGGGTAGCCAGCGGACAAGCTGACTTAAACCGTGCCTTTCCCAGCACCAAATCCGGTACTGCCAAAGGTACGCTGGCTAAATCTATCTTGAAAGTAATCAAGGATTATAATGTTGACTGGGTGATGGACATGCACGAAGGTTATGATTATGCAAAAAATACTTCTACGTCTTCGGTGGGGCAATCTCTTATTTATTATCCATCTTCTTCGGCTAAAACCATCGGCAGTAAAATTGTAGGTACGCTCAATAAATACATAAGTTTGAACCGTAAAGAATTTTCCCTGCTAAGATATCCGGCTAAAGGCAGTCTTACCCGGGCTGCTGCAGTCACTGTCGGCGCCAAAAGTTTCATCTTTGAAACCTGTTCCAAAGAAAGTTTCAGTACCCGAGTCAATAATCAGCTTAAAGCTGCCAATATGCTGTTGAGTTATCTGAACATGAAATAACACACTATCGGGGGTTTGTCTTGACAGGCCCCCGTCCCCCCGCCCCTTCTTCCCCATAATTCTTCTCTTCTTTTTAACATTTGTACAATTAATCTTACATCTAATATTGGTTTAGTATTTGTAACTAAAATCCACCTTTAGGCTGTTAATTGAGACTTTTGCATAATTAGTTTTTGCTGAAAAGATGTTCAATATATTATTGCTCAAACAAGGCAAATGCTCTATATAATTGTACTTGCCAAGGCGCTCTTCGGCGATTTTTGCATTATGCAAAACTTTCAATTGGAACTTTTGCATATTTCTAAAATTTAAGGCAGACATCAAAGTCTGGAATGTCATTGTAAGAAATGCTTGTTATTAACGTAATATAAAAAAAGAAACAGGGGTGGATTTTGTAATGAAAAGAATCAAAATTTTGCTGCTGATGTTGTTAGTTGTTTTTATACTTCCCACAGTCGGCCAGGCTAAACTTGTTCCGGGCGATTTCATTGATCTTCGCGGTCATTGGGCGCAGCAGGACATACAATTACTGAATCAGCTTGATATTATGAAGGGAATGGGAACAACGGCACAAGGTTACAGGGTTTTGGCCCCGGACAATTTAGTTACCCGGACGCAGATGGCCAAAGTACTGACCGATACCTTTCAACTGGATTACGGCCAGCTGCGCTTCATAAAACAGCCTGTTCCCAGTGATTATTACTGCGACGTGGATAATAACAGCTGGTATGCCGATGCGGTGGTAATGTGTGCAATTAATGAGGTTTTTTATGCCCGTAACGGTTATAACTTTGAGCCTGCTTATGAACTTACCCGCATTGAAGCTGCCAATGCAATTTATCGTTGCTTTACCGCCAAAAACATTTCCATCCCCATGGTCATGATGATGCCGATATATGACGATACCCAGGATCTGGGGCAGGATGACATGAATGCCATGGTATTTGTAAGCAATACCGGGATTATGAAAGGCGATGGTCAGAACTTCAGGCCCAATGACCCGCTCACCCGGGCGGAACTGGCTAAAATCATCAGATGCTGTGTTGATCTTATCAGCCTCAATGAGAATAACAACGATCAGGAATATTCTGTAAAAACAGGCCAGGAATTTATTTTATCCCTGGCCGCCAATCCAAGTACCGGTTACATCTGGGATTTTAATAAGTCCTATGATGAAAAACTGCTGGAATTGGAAGTTGATAAAGCATATAAAAATGATGCTGCTACAAATGAAAATATCATCGGCCAGGGAGGCAGAAGTTACTGGAAATTCAAAGCACTGAAGGCCGGCCAAGCTGAAATTAAACTTAGCTATGCCCGTCCGTGGGAAAGTGTTCAGCCAGCCAAAACGTACAAGCTGAAGATCAATATTGCAGATGGAACTGACCAGGTTACTCCGGTTGGCATTTCCATTCAGACCCAGGCGTACAATCATCTGGCAGAATACATGGAAACCAATCTGCGCATCCCTTGCCTACAGGGCTTGCCGGATGAAGCTCTGCAAACCAAACTGAATGATCGCTTGGTTGGGGATGCCTTTGTACTGGAAAAATCCTTGCAATCAGATGTGGAACAATACGCGGCAAATGCGCAGGCATTCGATTTTCCCATTCACAATTTTGTGTTGTATTCCCGCTTTCAGCCGGGGTATCTGAGCCAGCGCCTCCTCAGCCTAACGATTGATTATTATCAATATACCGGAGGGGCCCATGGCATGACCGAGCGCAGGCCATATAATATTGATTTGGAAAGCGGCCAGGATTTAGCCTTGAAAGATCTGTTCGTCGACAACTATGATTATGCCAGTATCATCAACCAGGAGATTAAAAACCAAATCAGCAACGGCGAACCCATTTATTTCGAAGGTGATATGGGATTTCAGGGAATCAGTGAAGCGCAGGCTTTTTATTTGCAGGATGATGCCTTGGTGATGGTTTTCCAGCAGTATGAAATTGCTCCCTATGCAGCAGGTATTCCGGAATTCACCATCCCCCTGAGCCTTTTTGGGGATAAATTCAGAACGGATTTATTGACTGCAAAATGATTTTAACATAATAAATCTCCATTCCATGGCAATGATTGTTTTTCTCTAGGTTTTTTGTCTCTTCAATAATATAATAATAGTGACTTGAAACATGGAGGTGAAGATCAAGCCATGAATTTAAAAGAAGCGCTGGAACTGGCGGCCAAAGAAGAAGCCAAAGCCATGCAGAACTATACCAGACTGGCCGGTGAGGCTAAGGACCCGGAAACCCGGTTGATGCTTGAACAAATTGCCAAGGAGGAAGCCGGTCACCTGAAACGGCTCAACGAAAGACTTAAAGCAATAAAAATGATGGGATAATAAATGAGGGATCTGAGCATTGGTTAATAACCACTAATCAGATCCCTTTTTATCAATGCCCCCCGGCATGATTTCCGGCCATGATGCTACCGGTTATAATCAATGCGAACAGTAATAAAAATAATATAATTGCCAGAATCAATTTTTTACGAACATGAACTTCTCCCTGATAATATTCGGCAATTAAATGCGTGGCCCAGACAATATTGCCGGAAAAAGCCAAAACCATGATAAACTGAATCCAGCTGGGTATAACCGTATAGGCAGTATGCTGCAGATGAGACCAGAGCGTATGGCTGTAATAGGCCAATACGATAAATTCAATCAGGCCGGCAGCATATTGAAACACCAGCCCCTGCTTCTGCATTTCGGTGTTTACCTCCAGCAAACCTTTGATCTGCTCCTGCGCAGCAATATTGGTACGGCTGTTCATCACCTGAATCTTGCTTTGCACCACATCTATGGCGGCCTGGTAGTTCTCCCGAACTTCATTCAATTCCTCACGAATACTGTGTAGATCTTCCCGGCGCTGTTGATATGATTGCGTTATTTGCGCAAAGAGTACTGCCGGCGTAAGTAAAGCGGCCTCGGAATTGATCTGCCTTTCCAACTGAAGCAGAGCTGTTTCAAGGCTTTTTAATCCGTCAATCACCATACTTTGATCTCCCACCAGTTTCCCATAGGCGGTTGCCAGCCCCTGGGTCTCGCTTTCCAATTCTTCTGCGGCCATAAGCAAAGCCTGATCCATAACCAATTTGGTATGCAGTATTTTTATCAGATCCTGCTGCATCTCATCTTTTTCACGGCGAATGGAAAGCAGGCGGTCATTTAAGATAAAATCCAATGCCTGTAAACGCAGCATGCCCGCATGCAATACTGGCATACCATGAAGCAAGAACGAAGCATTTACGGATTCATTATCAACCGGGCCGCATAGGTAGATAGCCTCGCCTTTGTGACGGTCATGCGCCAGACATTTCATTTTGCCGTTTTTCAATTCAATTATATCGTCCGTTTCCCCGGAAAATATAGCTTCGGCTTTCTTTGATAAATCTTCCCATAAATCATCCCCGGCAAGAATCGTTAAATGCCCCATGATATCATTGGCGATCAGAATATCCTCCTCTTTCAGGGAACGCAAGTCGTTTAAATCAGTTTCCCAATAATCATCGTTTAATGGTGTTTTTACCGCCAGGATTCTAAGCTTGCCCTGAGGGTAATCAAGATTGTAGAAAACGCCTCCCGGCGGCATGACTGACAATGAACTAATTTTGGCACTAAAAATAAATCCATTGCGGCTGAAAATTTCACTCAGCTTTTTTAAAGACTTAATATCCTCCTCAAGGAAATAAAAAAAACGTAAAACAAATTGTGACATATCTTAACTCCCTCTGCAGTAAAATGGAATTAATCTTTTTTATATTCGGCAAGCTTTTTGTTTTATCCTTTAGCGTTTAAGAAAAGCTTTGTGTTTAGCATAAGAACTGTACTTTTATTATAACTTGTCTGCCATTTATGGTACCAGCATCCATTATTGATATAATTTTTATAATGTGATATCATATACATTAGTTAAATAAATACAGAGGCACTTCGTTTAAATCGAGGTGCCTCTGTATATTTATTTTAAATTTACCATTTAATGGAGAAGGGGAGTATCTTAATGTATAAGAAAATTACAATATCAAAAATTGTATTTGATAAATTATCAAAGCATATAGAAGATTTTTCATCCTTTCAAAACACGCTTCTCAATGATAATGAACTGGTACCGACCGCTGAACGGAAATTATATCAGGATATATTCATGCAATACTGCCAGCACATCCAGCGTTTATTGAAGGAGGCAAAAATTAATAATTCTGATGACAATAGTCTCCCTTGCGTGACTTTAGGCAGTGTGGTTGAACTGGAAAACCTGGAAAACAAACGTATCAATAAAATAATGGTTACATTTCCGAACGCAAATCAGCCGGTTGATACCAGGAAAAAGATAGCCCAAACTTCCTATAACTCACCCGTAGGCAGGGCGTTATTTTTAAAAAAGCCGGGTGATACCGTAGAAGTCAATGCCCCTGGCGGTACATTCCAATATCGAATAAAAACTGTCGATTTATTTACTAATTAAATCTTTACACAAAATAATCAGGTCAGCCAATCGTCAAGTTGCGCATTTACCTTGGCGGCCAATTCAGGCAGAGCATCAACAACCGGGGGGCTTAATTCAGTCCCCCAATCCAAACACTGCGGTTGTACTCCAAACAGGATCATATTAGCCTGCAGTTTCCCCCGCAGACCAGCTAAAGCCAACACTTCCTGAAAGCCAATCTGATGAACTGACATCCGACCTGTAACCATAAGCGGTATATCCCTGCCGGAAAGCTTACGGACGGTGCCGGGCGGAAAGCTACCATCAACCGCATCAATGACCAAAAGGTGGTCGGTTGCTTCAACCACGTTCAACAGCACCAGTGCATCGGTACCCCCATCCACCAATTCCACCTGCTCATTGATTGTATCCTGCATGAGCTGATTGATCATATGGATTCCGAGCCCTTCGTCCTGAAATAAAGGATTGCCCAGACCCAATACTACTACTTTATTTTCTGTCATGACCAACCTCCGTTTTATCGATGATAAATTTATATCCGCTGAAAATGGAAGATATAGTACCGTCATCATTCAGTAATTCCTGACGAATAACCAGATAAAGATGGGCTACGATAAAAGCTACAAACAAGATCCGGCAGATAAACCTGCTTGACAAAAGCCATGGCTTTATCGATTTCCCTCGCTACCAGATCCAGTCTTTCCATATTGATGGTGTTATCATTGTCAATATTTATAGCGCAGGCCATTCCTCCCACCAGGTAATTGGGATGAGGGTTTTTACTGCCAAAAATAGTATGAATTTTTACGATATCCTTCTGCCATTCCAGAGCGTCCAGATAATGGGCAACAGCAATCAAATTTACTTCCGACGGCAATTTGTACGCCGGATGCCCCCAGTAAGCATTGGCGAAAATACCCAACTGACCGCTGTCTATAAAACCTTTAAGCATCTTCTGTACATCAGTAAAATGTCCCGCCGAAGACCGGGGATAGTCGGCCGTTCGGTATATGGCGGCTCCAAAGTTTACACCTTACTTTACAGAATAACATTCCATAAAGCCAAGGTATCCAGCACGTTTGAACCTCTTTTTGGATAAAGCTCCAGACAAGATTACCCCTGGCGTGATAGCACACACCAGGGGTATTATTGATGATTAGTGGTCAGTATTTAAAATAACAGGAATTCGTTTCCCTATTATTGGGTATAACGTTTTTGTTTTCACCCTCCGAAAGCCAATTGGATCAATACTCATTGATCATTTATAACAAATGGTTATTATGTTGACTTTATGGCAACTGATCTAAGTTCAATGCGTATTTATTTTTCAGATAGGCAACAATATCAGTTATCCTGGCTTCAGAGATAATACCTTTGTAAACCATCACCTCTGCAATATCACCCTTGAAGCAATGGTCATAATCACTGCTGTTCGAACCTGCTATTGACCACTCGTTTTCATAAATGCCCGCATCATAGAATAATGTGGTCTGTAAGGTTTCATTTAAATACACTTGCATATTCTTATGTTCCGATGCATCAGCCGTGATGATCAGAATATTGAAACCGTCATTGAAAGATGATGTGGGAACAGCCAGATTGTAGTCAGATTTACCGCCCACATACATCATACCCTGTCGCATAAAGCAGATGCTTCCGTCTGTATCATTACTCATATTAAACGGAGAAAGGAGAGCTCTATCGTCACAGGAATCATTTTTCAATACCATTATAGTAGTAGCCTGCGGTAATGATTCAGCCAATGCCGGCAGGACAATGCGGTTCTGCCAGCCGTCAAACCTGATTACAGCATGTCCATTCAGCCCATTGCCAACCACTTGAGGCCAGGCATCACTGCCTGTATCAAAAGCATCGTTCCCGCATAAGCTCTGATCCTGCCATCCGGTAAGCTGATTAGCTTCGCTTATGGTAGTGCCGGCATCCCCTTGCAGCCATAATATTTGGTCAACCTGAATTGGCAGCTTTGGAATGTAAATATCGGTACTAACTGCATTCCCGTTTATAGTTCCGTCAACAGCTGCAGGTATAACTTCGAAGTATATGTTTTGACCGGCATCATCATCCCCAAGGGTATAAGTGCGGCCTGTAGCTCCGGCAATAGCTGCGCGTCTGGAATCATCACCGGGTGTTTCCCGGTACCATTGGAAGGAAGAATTACCCTCCCGGTCACCTTCAGCATCATAATAGCTGTAAATACCGTTCAATACCTGACCCGGTGCTGCAATGCCTTTAATCCATATTGCTTGGGCTTGCGGTGCAGCATTGGAAAATGAACCAAAAACCGGATAAGCATTGCCTTCATCTATCAACCAGATAGTATTAAAATCCCATCCAACATACGTTGACTGCTGCTTCATCTCCACAGTAGTTTTGGCTTCACCCTTTCCGGTATCGTTTCTGCCACTGGTCTCTTTATCATAATATGAGTAGTTGATAACCTCATTGTTGGTGCCAACAAGACCTCCGGCATATGAAGAAACGCCGCTTACTAAACCGGTACTATAGCAATAATCAATGCTTCCATAATTTCTTCCCGCCAACCCTCCGCAGTAATAGGAACCATCTATACTGGCATTACTAAATGAGTTATTAATGCTGCCATGATTTTCTCCCGCCAACCCTCCGCAGTAATAAAATCCGGTTATAACAGCATTATTAAAAGAGTTATTGATGATACCATCATTAACCGCGACCAGTCCGCCGGTATAATCATTGGACCCTTTGATGGTGCCACCGATGCCGCTATTACTAATGAGACCACGGTTATTACCTGCCAGACCACCGGTATATTCCCCTGCATCAATGCTGACATTAATCAGCTTGATATTGGCCAGCGAAGCGCTTGAACTGACAACTCCGAACAGACCGCTGTATTGACCATCCGGCCGATCGATACAGAGATTGGCAATGCTGTACCCGGTACCATCCAAAACTCCGGTAAAGGGATGCTCATTATCTCCAATGGGCAACCACCCGCCATCCGTGTTATACGGTGCTGCCCCCAGGTCTATGTCAGCACCCAGCCGGTAATAACCATTCAAGTTTTCTCTGACAGCATTTAACTCATCGGCTGTATTTATAATAATGTAATCGTTGAAACCGGTATCATTGCCACTTACATTCTTTAACCGCGGATATTGATTTGCTGCAATTGACCATATCGAATCAAAATCCCAGCCTAAATATGTGGCTTCCTGTTTCATCTGCGCCGTAGTCCGGGCCTGGCTGCTGACAGATACGCAAACTCCCGCAGTTTCTTCATCATAATAGGAATTCCGGATAGTACCATTATTTGAACTCCATCCATCTGAACCAACCAAACCACCGTCATACTCACCTGAAACATGACCTGAATTATAACAATACATAATCGAGCCACGGTTTATGCCGGCTAACCCGCCTACATTTTGCATACCTATAACTCCGGCGTTGGAATAACAGTTACTGATACTGCCCCGGCTATTCGCTCCCGCCAGACCACCGGTCCAATAATCTCCATGTACTGATCCGGTAACACAGCTGGTATTGATAATTCCATGGTTATCTCCGGCCAGCGCTCCCGTATAATCTCCTCCGTAAACCATTACATCTTCCAGGTTTACGTTTTTAATTATTGCCTTTGACCCCAGACAGCCAAATAAACCGGTATAATTATCCTGTGGCCGATAAATAAACAGGTTTCGAATAATATAACCTCCGCCGTCAAAGACACCGTTGAAGGGAGTATCGGTACTTCCGACAGGCAGCCATCCTGAACCTCTCCCATAGTAACCCAGGCCAAGATCGATATCTGCGCCCAGCTTAAAGCAAGATTCCAGGTGGTTCCTGACACAATCAAGCTCACCGGCAGTTTTTATAATGTAGGGGTCATCAGCACTGCCGGTACCTTCCGCGAGAATACTTACGGTTACATTCCAAGCTGCGGCTTTTCCATTCGCATCAACCACTTTATAATTCAGAGGGTACCTAAAATCATTTGCGGTAACACCACTTATCTGAGCAATATCATTTACAGACGCACTTGCCCCATCGCTTAAGGTAAATACAGCCACCAGATTTTCCGTACTGGTTCCCCGAGGCAATTCCACCGTTATATACCGGTTATTCTGATCAATGGCAACCTGCCCGGACACTCCGAGAAAACTATACGCTGATATTACCGGAAGCTGTTCACCAGCCTGCGTTAGTATAACCGGATAAGCTCCTGCAGTTATAGACCAGATTGAAACAAAATCCCACCCAACATAAGTCGACTGGTTTTGCATTTCCAACGTGGTTTTAGGTATACCTTTGCCGGTATCGCGTTGGCCGCTCTTTTCTTTATCATAATAGCAATTGCTGATACTCTTGCCATTGTAGCCAACCAGTCCCCCTGTATCCGAATCACCGCTTACGCTGCCGCTGGCATAGCTATTACTGATGCTGCCATCATTTTCTCCCACCAGGCCGCCGGTATCATATGAATTACTGCTTACGCTGCCGCTGGCATAGCTATTACTGATGCTGCCATAATTATATCCTGCCAGGCCGCCGGTATTATATGAATCACTGCTTACGCTGCCGCTGGCATAGCTATTACTGATGCTGCCATAATTGTATCCTGCCAGGCCGCCGGTATTATAAGCGCTGCCGCTTACGTTGCCAGTGGAACAGCAAGTAGTAATGTTGCCCCAATTGCTACCAATCAAACCGCCGGTATATGAACTTCCACTTATATCGCCGCTGGCATTGCAATTACCCAGGCTGCCCTCATTATATCCCACCAAACAGCCTGATAACCTGCCACCGTTTACAGTTGCATTTTCCAGCTTAACATTCAATAGTTTAGCATTAATGCCAGTACTGCCGAATAAACCAGTGTAATTTCCCTCCGGTCGGTTAATAAGGAGATTACTTATAGTATAGCCTGCACCATCGAAGCTGCCGGTAAAGTATGTATCGCCGCTGCCGATGGGCTGCCACCCGGTTCCGGAATTATATGGAAAAATATTCAGGTCAATATCGGCTCCCAGTTTAAAA